>JACRLM010000026.1:0-25000 GCA_016235255.1 Nitrospinota bacterium
GGGAGCGGGAAAACGAGGCTAAAGCGGGCTCCATGGGGGGCACAAAACAGTCGTTGTCTGAGCGCAAAGAGGCCGTCAATCCGCAATTACGGGGTAAATGATGGATCAAAACCACGATGCTGGAATTATGCAAAGGTCTCGATTGCAAGGGGAGGCGGCGGGGGGTAAAATGCGGCGATAACCTGAGCGGCGGGCCAAACAAGTTTCAATGAAAGAGCGTTATTCCCTGGGCATCATCGGCCATCCTATCGGCCATTCACTTTCCCCCGTCATGCACGCCGCCGCCGCGAGGGCCAACGGGCTGGGGCCGGGCGAGTTCTCATATGAAAGGTTCGACGTCAAACCGGACGATCTGGCCACGTTCATGCGCAGGTTCCGCGACGGGGCCATGACCGGGCTTAACGTCACCGTCCCGCACAAGGTGGCGGTGATGGAGCTTCTGGACGAAATAGACCACGACGCCCAGGCCATCGGCGCCGTGAACACCATCGTGCGGCGGGGCGCAAAACTCCGTGGCCACAATACTGACGTTTATGGATTCATCCGGTCGATTGCGGAAAACGCCGGGATGACGGATTTATCATACAAAAAAGCGCTTGTTTACGGCGCCGGGGGGGCGGCCAGGGCTGTGGCGCGCGGACTTGTGAACGGCGGGGTGGAGAGCCTTGCGGTGGTGAACAGAACCTGCGACACCGCCCGGGAGATGGTGGCCAAATTAGGCGGCGGGGCCGGCTTTTCGGCCATGGGATTTGACGAGACCAAAAGTTTGATTGAAACCGTGCGGGGCGCGGATATAATTGTCAATACCACCTCCATGGGGATGGAAGGGGGGACGGATCCTGAAGGCGTCCCTCCCGGGGCCGGGCATATAAGAAGCGGCCAACTGGTGGTGGACATTGTGTACAGCCCGCTTATGACCCCTTTGCTGAAAAAGGCGGCGGCGGCGGGCGCCCGGACGCTGGACGGACTGTGGATGCTGATACATCAGGGAGGAAAGGCTTTCGAGATGTGGACCGGCCTTAGGTTCCCTGACAAAGAAGTCAGGGCGGCGGTGGAGCGCGGACTGGAAATAAAATAACAAGCCTCGGGGAATAATGAAATGGCGAAAATAGACGCGTTTTTCAAATTGATGGCTGACCAGGGGGCGTCGGACCTGCACTTGGTCTCCGGCCAGCAGCCAGTGCTTCGCATCCACGGCGAAATGGAGCGGGTGAAGTACAAGGTGCTCGAAAGCGAAGAGCTGAAGGCCATGCTCTATGAGATATGCCCCGAGGAGAAGGTGAAACACTTCGAAGAAACGGGGGACCTGGACTTCGGCCATGAAATTCCAGGCTTGGCGCGGTACCGCGCAAACTTCTTCATGCAGAAATACGGCATCGCCGCCGTCTTCCGCCAGATTCCGTCGGAAGTGCTCACCGCCGAACAGCTTGGCCTGCCGCCTATATTCAAAAAGCTGGCGACGCTCAACAAGGGCCTTGTGCTGGTGACGGGGCCGACGGGGTCTGGTAAGTCCACCACGCTGGCAGCCATTGTGGATCACGCCAACAAGGTGCGCAAAGACCACATTCTCACCGTGGAAGACCCGATAGAATTCGTGCACAAGTCCCAGCAGGCCATCGTCAACCACCGCGAGGTGGGGACACACACAAAATCGTTCGCCTCGGCGTTGCGCGGGGCGTTGCGCGAAGACCCGGACATCATACTCGTAGGCGAAATGCGCGACCTGGAGACGATACAACTGGCCCTTGAGGCGGCGTCCACGGGGCACCTTGTGTTCGGAACGCTGCACACCCAGTCCGCGGCCAAGACCGTGGACCGAGTGATAGACGTGTTCCCCGCCAACCAGCAGGGTCAGATCCGCACCACCCTTTCAGAATCTCTCAAGGCGGTCATCGCCCAGAACCTTTTCCGGCGGGTGGACAAAAAAGGGCGCTGCGCGGCGCTGGAGATACTTGTTTGCACCCCGGCGGTGGGCAACCTTATCCGCGAAGGCAAGACTTTCCAGATACCCTCCGTGATCCAGACCGGCAAGAAGTTCGGGATGATGTCTTTGGACGACGCGATCCTGGAGCTTTTGCAAAAGGGGTGGATCGGCGCGGAGGACGCATACGCAAAATCGATAGAAAAACAGCGGTTCGTCAACTTCCTCAAGGAGCCGCCGGACGTTTTCGGTTAAAAAAAAGAAAGGCGCTTCCCATGTTCGATGTACCGGCCGAGGCGCTTGGGTTCGTCTCGGCCCACAAGCGGTTCCTCATATCCACACATGTGAACCCGGACGGAGACGGGATAGGCTCGGCCATGGGGCTAAAATGGGCGCTTGTGCGCCTTGGCAAGGAAGCGGAGATCGTCATAGAGTCCGATCCTCCCGCCATGTATGATTTTTTCGGAAATTACGGATGGGTGAAGGGGATCGGCCCCGCCACGGCGCCGTTGGAAAAATTCGACACGGTGATCACCGTGGACGCCCCGAACATAGAGCGGCTGGGCAAGGCCGCGCAGCTTATCGCCGGTGGTGCGAAAGTTATGGTGATAGACCACCACGTCTCCAACGAAAAATTCGGCGATGTGAACTATATAGACGAGACCGCCGCCGCGTCCGCCGAGATGATATACCGCTTCGTGCGCGCCCTGGGGCTTACTCCGGACAGGGACTGCGCGGAGTACCTTTATTCCGGGATATTGATAGACACCGGGCGGTTCCGGTTTTCCAACACTTCGCCGGAGGTGCTGCGGGCCGGGGCGGACCTGGTGGCGGCCGGGGCGCGCCCGCACAAGATCGCCGAGCGGCTGTTCTTCACCAACACATTCGAGACCACCAAGGGGCTGGGCAAAATGATCGAGTCCATCCAACTGCACGCAGGGGGCAAAGTGGCCACGGCGGAATTCGGGCTCGAATATATAAATAGTGAAGAGTGGAAGAAAGTGGACACGGAAGGGTTCGTCAACCATCCGCTGGCCATCGAGGGGGTGGAGGTGGCGGTGTTTTTCAAGGAAGTGAAGCCCGGCGTCACCCGCGCCAGTTTGCGGGCGAAGAACGATTTCGACGTGAACGCCGTGGCGGGAATATTCGGCGGCGGCGGCCACGCCAAGGCGGCCGGCTGCACCATCAACGCACCGCTGGAAGAAGCGAAGAAGAAACTGCTGGGGGAGATAGCAAAAGCGCTTTAGGCCACTTTCATCTTCAAGGCAAATATCTTCACAGCCAGGCGTAAATTTCCCTAACTGGCCATCGGGTCCTGCTGGTCGTAAATGGTCTGGTACCGGATCGGCCTTGTCAGCCGCTCGTCTGATTTGGGGATCAATAGCTGGTTTCGTATCCGAAGCCACGCCACATCCCCTTTTATCTCGCGCAACCTGCCGTCCGTCGGCGCTTTGCTGTGTTCGTTATGGGCGTACACCACCATGAGCACCGCCACGCCAAAATCCTCCGTTTCGTGGATCAGGAACTTGCGGCGGAAATCCGGATTCCCGTTGGGATGATGCTCGATCCAGGCGATGTCGTCGTTCTCCAGCTTTATCAGGGTGTACTTGGCGATGCCGTTCTCCGCGATCTTGGTCATCGTCCTGCTTTCCGACGACGACACGAACACCGTGCTGTAAAACGGAGCCTGGCGCAGGAACTGGGCCGCAAGCACCGCCGCCGTCCTCCTGCCGGAGACGCTGTGGTGGAATGAGTAATACTCGAAAAGTTTTTCCACCATCTCCTGGGCGCTCTTGTCCCCTTTCTCGTAAATGTCCTTGGAGACGTAGCGCAATTCCTTGCCCAGCGCCTCGGCCGCGTCGTCGAGCATCCAGTCTATCCGCACGTGGTAGTGGGAAAGGTAAAACCTGTTCTTGTGCTTTATGGAAATATCCCTCTGTATGAGCAGGGCGTAGTCCACCGGCAGAAGGTTGCGCAGAAGCTCCATGAACCCGGTGGTCTCGAAATATTTCTGCTTGGTCTGGAACCTGTCGGCGAAGTTCATGCCGGTGAGCTTCAGTTCGCCAAGGTTTTCCTTGGTCACCTTGTTGTCGTCGAAAAAGCGTATGTTCTTTTTCATCTCGGGGGGGAAGGCGCCTTCGGAGAATATGGCGATGAATCCGTTCATCAACTGGTTTTCCTGCTCCACCACTTTGGCCCTGGGTTTCAATTCGCGCTTTTCTACAAAAGGATAGGGGACGCCGGCCTGAAGGAAATTTTTGTACGAGTCCACCAGGGCGAAGTCCACCAAATGACTCTCCAGTTCGTCCCGGAGGTATTTGTAAAGCGCCCGCACCCTTTTCTCGTCCCGGCCAAGCTCGTTCTTGTGCAACCACATAAAACACAACCCTCAAAGGTGAAGTCGGGGCGCGGCGCGTACCCTGGCGCGGCGCAAGCTTCATTATTTTAACAGGTTTTGAGTGGGCTGGGATATCTTTGCCACAGGGAATTTCCGCGGAATCGTCCAATATATGACCATGCGGCGGTGTGTGCGCCCTATAAAATCTCCATAAGCTTTTCGATCTCCTCCGCCGTGTTGAAAAAATGGGGCGCCACCCGAATCCCGGCGCCACGCTCCATCACCATTATTTTTGCCGCGTGAAGCTTTTTCACAAGGGCTCCGTTGTCGCGCGGGTCTTTGGCGGTGAATATAAGGATGTTGGACCGTTCCCCCCGTCCAATCGGTGAAAGTACGTTGAATCCCTTTGCCGTCAACCGCTCGCCCAGCAACCGGTTCAACGCCAGGATATGTTCTTCGTTGCGTTCCACCCCCATCATGGTCACCGTCGCCAGAGATTCTTTCAGCCCGTGAATCCCCATCATGTTCGGCGTCCCCTCCTCGAACCGTTCGGCGGTGGGCTGCAATGTGAAATCTATATGGCCGAAGTTGTAGCAGTCCTTCACCGTGTGCCATCCGGCGCGGGTGACGTCCAGAAGCTCCATCCGCTCTTTGGCGCAATAGAATATCCCGATCCCCTCCGGGGCGCACAGCCACTTGTGGCCGCCACACGCCAGGAAGTCTATCCCGAAAGATTTCACGTCCATCGGCAGGGCGCCGAGGGACTGTATGGCGTCCACGCAAAGGAGGAATCCCTTGTCCCGCGCCATCTGGCCCAATGCGGCCAGGTCCGCCCGGTATCCTGTGATGTACTGCACGGACGATATGGCCACGATCCGGGTCTTGCCTGTCACCGCTTCGGCGATCATGTCCGGCGTCACGCGGCCGTCCCGGCTTTTCACCACCCGCACCGTCACCCCCTTGCGCTTAAGGTTGAGCCAGGGGTACACGTTGGACGGAAACTCGATGTCGCCGATGATCACCTCGTCCCCCTCTCGCCACTTAAGACCCTCCGCCACTATGGACACCCCATCGGAGGTGTTTTTGATGAAGGCTATCTCCTCAACACCCCCTCCGGTGATACTTGCCGCGGCGCTCCTGGTTTTGGCCACAGTGTTCTTCCAGTTTTCCATGTTCAGATAGGCGTTATCGCAAACATCTGATGCAAAAGCGCTTACAGCGTCCCTTGTTTTGGTGGGCATGGGGGCCAGCGCGGCGCTGCTCAAAAAGATATATTCAGAACATATTGGAAAATTGCGCCTTATGGTTTCAGATTCGACCGGGCTGAACATCAGGGTTTTCCTTTCAGTAGCTATCTTGTGACTTTACAATGATTTGATGATTTTATCACCCATCAGGGCGCAAACGCCATCATGACGTAAATTAACGGGGAAAAGCGGTTTACAGGCTGTTTGTTGATAGTTTACTATAATAAGGTTAAAGATTGATTGAAAGAGTGTTTGGAATGAGTCACCAGAATGGGGCGGACCTGCATTTGCACAGCGCATGCTCAGATGGATCCGAAAGTCCGGCGCAGATTGTCCGCAGGGCAATGGACCTGGATCTTGCCTGCGTGGCGCTCACAGACCACGACACTGTTTCCGGCATAGAGGAAGCCTCGGCGGAAGCGGAAAGGCAGGGGATAGAGTTCATTCCGGGGGTGGAAATCTCGTCCCATGTTGGTGAAAAAAGCGTCCATATTCTGGGTTACCTGATGGACACGCAAAGCGCCCCGTTTCAGAAGATCATTGTGAACAACCAGTCCGGCCGCCGCTCCAGGATGGAACGGATGGTGAAAAAACTCAACGAGATCGGATATGATGTGACCCTTTCCGGAGTGCTTGAATTTGTGGGACAGGGAACCATCGGCAGGTCGCTTCTGGCCAAATACCTGGTCAAGCGCGGCTTTTTCAAGAACGTGGAGGATGTTTTCCACTCGATCCTCGGGGATGGCAAGGCGGTATATGAGCCGGTCCCCAAATTCACCCCGGAGGAAGCGTTGGCGCTGATAACCGAGGCTGGGGGAGTGTCTTCGCTTGCCCACCCGGGATACACGGACATAGACGGGATGATACCCGCGCTTGTGGACGCGGGGCTGGACGGCATAGAGGTATTCAGCCCGCAGCATGACAGCGCCACTTCCAGGCGCTACATGCGCATGGCCGACGAGATGGACCTTGTTGTCACCGGCGGATCGGACAGCCACGGCCCGGGGATGAGCTGGAGGAACATGGGGAGTGTGCGGCTGGACTACGGCCACGTGGAACGGTTGAAGGAGAGGGTGAACCGCAAGGGCGCCAGGATGGCGCCAGGAGGGAATGGAATATGAAACTTCGCAAGGAAATGATCGACTTTCTCGCCGGGAGGATAGTCACCACGCTGTCGGAAAAGGAGCTTATAGACTATTCCGACGATTACGACGGGGTGATGGAGACCATATCGGCGATCATCTTCGAGGACCTGAGCGTGGAGGACAACCTAAACGACGAGGTGAAGGTCATGCTCGAAAAGATGGGCGAGGAGTTGGACAAGACCAACGTCAACTACCGGAAGATGTTCCAGATGGTAAAACAGAAACTGGCCCGCGAACGCGGCATAATCCTTTAAAGGAGGGGGCGGGATGAAACTTTCCAGGGAAAAGATCAACCATCTTTCCAAGCTGATCCTCCGGGGCTTTCTGGACGACGACCGAGTGGAGTTTTTCTGCGACGAGAACGACCTTCGCCTGGAGATCGTCAACGTGCTGCGCGACGAGCTGCAGATCGAGGACGAGATAGACGAGACCGTGCGCCACATCATCGAGTCCTACTCGCGGGACATAAAGGAAGGCTCCAACGAGTGGGACATCCTTTATCACAAGCACTATAACGAAGAGACGAAAAAACGGCGCGGCGTGTCGCTGGGGTGATGGGCCGGAGCGCCCGCGTGCCGGCTTTTCGCTGTTTTCTGGACACGGCGGCCTGCGGGACGTTGACTTTCAAAAAGGGGCGGACATCATGAAAACTTGCCAGGCCTGCGGTTCAAGCGAAGTTGTTACCGATCTCGCCGTATTGCACGAGTCCCATGGGGGAAGCCATCCAATCTATTTTGAGATGATAGAGCCGGAACCGGCCAAACCTTCTTTTTCGTGGGCGCCGGACAGCGCAATAAACTATATCCACGCCACTGCATGCGGAAAATGCGGGAACGTCCAGTTGTTTGTGGAGAACAGCGCGGAATTGCTGGCCTTGCATAACAAGGGATATAAAGGCAATCGACAGGAAGATTGAAGCGTCAGGCTCCCTGTTTCACATACGCCCTTAAACTCGGAATGGCAAACCTGTCTATCAGATCGAGCATCCGATCGTCCACCTTGTTGTCGGTGACAAGTTTTGAAAACTTGCGGATGCCATGGTCGTGCTCGCCCAGGTAAAAAGGCATGATTTGCGATTCTCCACTGTCAAACGCATCGAACAGGTTGAACGCCTTCAGGAACGCTATCGCGCATTCCAGGTACAGGGGGCGAATGCCGCGAAGGTAGCGGCTGAAAGGCTCCGTTATCACCCTTCTTAGCGGTGTTTCCACAAGCCCGTGCGTCACAAGCTGCCGTTTGAAGTACATCGCCGCGTCCACCCGTTCCGGCAGGAACTTTGCCCGCGCCTCCCGCTCATACCCTTCGGCCACAACTATCAGGGCGTGGTCCGCCTCGTCCAGGCGGCGCACGATGTCCCCCAGAGTCTCCGGGGTGAACTTAAAGCCGGGCAGCACGATAAGGTGCGCCCGCGCCGCCGCACCGGACATGAGGGCATGTTTACCGGAGTCCCGTCCCATCATTTCGAGTATGTATATGCGCTTGTGGGTGTATGCGTCGTCGAAAAGGCCTTTTGCTATCTTCGCCCCTTCCTCCGCCCCGGTCAGGTAGCCCACGGCGATGTCGCCAAGTATGTCGCTGTCCACGGAGACGTTGATAAAGCCTGTCTGGATGTCCGGCAACAGATCGTTGAGAGCTTTGATCCCCGCCAGCGTGCCGTTTCCACCCACGCCGATGACATGGGTGAATCCGGTCTCGCGTATGTATCCGGCCGCCGCTTTCTGCTTTTCCGGCTTTGCGAAATCAGGGTATCGTTCCGACCGGAACTCGCACCCCGGCAGGTCCACGGCGCGGTACAGCGAGCGGGTGGGGATGCCTGTGGCGTTGAGTTTCCAGCTCTGGCGGCGGCTCATCACAAGGCGGATCAGCCGTTCGTCGGCCAAGTTGTCCCCGGTGAGCGAACGGAACCCCTCGAAGGCGGCGTAAACCTCGTATCCGCGCTTGTCCCCTTCCTCTGTGAGCGAAGTGGCCACGGCGGTGTATCCCGGGGCGTTTCCCCCGTCGAAAATTATCAGAGCCTTGCGTTCATCCGCCATGGCAAAACCCCCGTCAATGCCTTGTTTTGGTTCATTCTACACGCCTTTGCAGGGGGTGGGCCTTAATTAATTTATCGCAGGATTGCCGCGTAAAATGCTATTATTTAATGTTTAACGCTGTTTTTTCGACTATTGGAATGAATATACGCAATTTTTCGATCATCGCGCACATAGATCACGGCAAGTCCACGCTGGCCGACAGGTTGCTGCAGACCACCGGAGCCGTCTCCGACAGAGAGATGAAAGCGCAGATACTAGACTCCATGGACATCGAGCGGGAGCGCGGCATCACCATCAAGGCCCAGACCGCCCGTTTGAATTACACGGCGAAGGATGGGCAGGAATATATCCTCAACCTCATAGACACTCCGGGCCATGTGGACTTCTCGTACGAAGTTTCCCGGTCCCTTTCCGCGTGCGAAGGGGTGATCCTGGTGGTGGACGCTTCCCAGGGGATAGAGGCCCAGACGCTGGCCAACGTGCACCTTGCCATGGAAAACGACCTTGTCATGATCCCGGTGATAAACAAGATAGACCTGCCCGCCGCCGACGTGGAGGGGGTGACCACGCAGATAAAGGAGATCATCGGCCTGCCGCCGGAAGAGGTGGTGCCCGCCTCCGCAAAGTCCGGCATCGGAATTGAGGACATACTCGAAGCGGTGGTCAAACGGATCCCCGCGCCGAAAAGGGACCTTGCCGCCAAGCCAAGGGCGCTGCTCGTGGACTCCTGGTATGACCAGTATCAAGGGGTCGTGTGCCTTATCCGGATGGTGGACGGTGCGCTGCGCAAAGGGGAGATCATCAAGTTCATGGCCAGCGGGACGGAATACGCCATAGACACAATGGGGGTGTTCACCCCCAAAGCCCGCCCCATCAAGGAGCTTACCGCCGGAGAAGTGGGCTTTTTCACCGCGGCCATAAGGACGATAGCCGACACCAAGGTGGGGGACACGGTGACGCTGGCCAAAGGGGGCTCGATGGAGCCTCTGCCGGGGTTCGTGGAGGCCAAGCCGATGGTGTTCTCCGGGCTTTATCCCACAGACGGCGATGAATATGAACAGCTGCGCGACGCGCTGGCAAAACTGCGGCTCAACGACAGCTCTTTCAAGTACGAGCCGGAAAACTCCATGGCGCTCGGTTTCGGGTTCCGCTGTGGATTCCTGGGGCTTTTGCACATGGGCATCATCCGCGAACGGCTGGAGCGGGAATTCAATCTTTCGCTCATTTCCACCGCCCCCACGGTGGTGTACAAGGTGGTGCTCGGCAACGGGACGGTCGTCCATGTGGACAATCCGGCAAACCTCCCCGGCGCCAACGAGCGGCAGTCCATCGCCGAACCGATGATCGAGGCGACGATAATCATGCCCGAGGAATACATCGGGCCGGTGATGACATTGTGCATGGAACGGCGGGGCCATCAGAAGAAAATGGAGTATATAACCCCCAAGCGGGTGTCGCTTGTGTACCATCTGCCGCTAAACGAGATCGTGCTCGACTTTTTCGACAGGCTAAAGTCCATCACCCGGGGCTACGCCTCCATGGACTATGAGTTGGCCGGATACGAGGAGGCCGACCTTGTGAAGCTCGACCTGCTTGTAAACGGCCAGCCGGTGGACACCCTTTCGCTTATAGTCCATAAAGACAAGGCATACACGGTGGGGCGGGACCTGGCCGAGCGTATGCAGGAGCTTATCCCCCGCCAGATGTTCGACATCGCCATACAGTCGGCCATCGGCGGCAAGATAATCGCCCGCACCAACGTCAAGGCGCTTCGCAAGAACGTGCTGGCCAAATGCTACGGCGGCGACATCACGCGCAAACGCAAACTTCTGGAAAAGCAGAAGGAAGGCAAGAAGCGGATGAAGAGCGTGGGAAGGGTGGAGATACCGCAGGAAGCGTTCCTCGCGATATTGAAGGCGGACAACAAGTAAAGGACGGAAGATGAACGGCGTTGACAGGGAGGCGGAGGCGGCGATGGAGGCGCGCGGCTCGTCCGCGTTGTGGAAGGAATATGTGAAGGCGGGCGTGGTGGCAGTCATCCTCGCCCTTTTCATCAGGACTTTCGTGGCGCAGGCATTCAAGATACCCTCCGAGTCCATGGTGGACACGCTGCTGGTGGGGGACCATCTTTTGGTGAACAAGCTCGTTTACAGGTTCAACGATCCTTCGCGCGGGGACATCGTGGTGTTCCAGTATCCATACGATCCAACGCGGGATTTTGTGAAGCGCGTGGTGGGGCTTCCCGGCGAGACCCTGGAGGTGTATGGAAGGACGGTCTATATAAACGGCAAGCCCCTTGCGGAGCCATACACAAGGTTTGAGGAAAATCCTTTCGCAAGCTCCGGGCCGGACTATCATTTCGGCCCCGTCACGGTGCCCGAAGGGCAGCTTTTCATGATGGGGGACAACCGGAACAACAGCCAGGACTCCCGCGTGTGGGGAACCCTGGACGAACGGCTAATCCACGGCAAGGCTTTCATCATCCACTGGGCATGGGAAGACAACACCTATGGCGTGCGCTGGAACAGGCTCGGGAAGCTTTTAAAATAGGCGCGGCGCCGCCCGCCGCCCCGCAAAGCTCTTTGCTTTACCTCGTCCCGGTTAACCGGTAAAATCACACAGTAAAGTTCTGCTTCTCTCCTTTATAAAACGAGCCGATGGCTCAAAGGAGCGGTCAATGCGGGCTATCAGCCATTACGGAGCCACGTTTATTCTTCTGTCGCTGTATGGCGGCGAAGTCTGCTCGTTCATCGAGGGGCTTCACCTGCCGGTCTGGATGCTGGTTTTGGGCGTCCCTATCTTTTCCGCCATGGCCCTCAGGCCCGTGTTGACGAAAAATATGGTGGATAGCGCCCCATTCCATTTGCAGGCAAGGCGTCAACTGATGGTGGATGGCGGCTTGTATGTGGCGTGCGGGGCGATGATCCTGATTTTCAACGCGGCGATGTATGGATTCCCGGCCAGCAGCGGCGTCAAGGTGATAATGGGATTCGCCGCCCTTGGCTTCTTCGCCTCTTTGGACCTTGCGCTGGAAAGGGAACTGGACATCTCCAGGCATTTTTCACGGAACCAGATGGCATTGCCGTTGGCCGGCAGAAAAATATTCCCGTTGACAGCCCGGTTTTCCATCGTCGCCGTTGGTTCCGTGATACTGGTGTTTTCGGTGATTTTCCTTGTCATTGCCAAAGACCTGGAAGCGCTCGCCAAACCCAACCCGTTCGACCTTGGCCATCAACGTTTTTCCACCCTTGAGGAGCTTGGGTTCATCTGCGCGGTGGTGGCGGCGGAGATGGTGAACCTGATCTATTCATACACCAGGAACCTGGACCACTTTTTCTCCGCGCAAAACGGGACGCTGACGGCGGTTGCCAACGGGGAGAGGCGGATCAAGACCCCGGTTAGCACACTGGATGAATTCGGCGTCATGGGCGAGTACACCAACCGCATGATCGACGCCTTGCGTGAAAGCGACCAGCTTTTGCAGTTGACGCGCGATGTGACCATCCATTCCATGGCCACACTGGCGGAGACGAGGGACAACGAGACGGGGGCGCATATCCTGCGCACCCAGCGCTATGTGCAGGCATTGGCGATAGAGTTGAAACAAAGCGGCGGGCACATGAGCGGGCCTCTTACCGATGATTATATTGACCTGCTTTTCAAAAGCGCCCCGCTTCATGATATCGGCAAGGTGGGAATCCCCGACGCGATATTGCTAAAACCGGGCAAGCTCACCGAGGAAGAATTCACCATCATGAAGACCCATGCAACGCTTGGCGAGGAAGCGCTGAGGATCGCGGAGGAGCGGCTTGGCACGAATTCATTTTTACATATCGCCCGGGAAATAGCGGGAGGCCATCATGAACGGTGGGACGGGAGCGGGTATCCAAGGAGATTGGGTGGAGAATCCATACCCCTGCCCGCGCGCCTGATGGCTGTGGCCGACGTTTATGACGCGCTCATCAGTAAACGGGTGTACAAACCTGCATTCAGCCACGAAGAGGCCAGGCGGCTGATACTGGAGGGGGACGGGACCCAGTTCGACCCGGCGATCATCCAGGTGTTTCTTGCCGTGGAAGTGAAGTTCAAGGAAATAGCGGCGGAATATTCGGACCATCAATGACATAATTCCTTCTCTCCTCGCGCCTTTATCATCCCCGGTGTAGAATGCCGGTAGCCGGATTGAAAGGACGCGCCTTGATCGTTATCACGACCCATCTGCACGCCGATTTCGACTGCGTGGCATCCATGGCCGCGGCGGCGAAACTGTATCCGGGGGCGGTGGCCGTTTTTCCCGGATCGCAGGAAAAGAATGTGCGCGACTTTCTGGTCCAGTCCGAATTTCCCCTCCATCATCACCGGCTGAAAGGTTTTGACTTTAAACAGGTGAAAACGGTTGTGGTGGTGGACGCGGCAAGCCTTGCGCGGCTCGGCGCGTTTGGCGGCCTTGCCGGAAAGGCAGGGGTGGAGTTCCACGTTTACGACCACCATCCCTCCGCCCAGTCGGACATCCCCGCGGCCAGGGCCGTAACGCTGGAACGGGGCTCCACCACCACGATAATGATGGAGATATTGCGGGAACGCAACATCGCCATAACCCCGCTTGAGGCCACGCTTTTCGCGCTGGGGATATACGAGGATACAGGGTCGCTGACTTTCGCATCCACCCGGCCGGAGGATTTCGAGGCGGCGGCGTGGCTTTTGCGGCAGGGGGCGGACCTTAACGTCGTCTCCGATTACATGAGCCGGGAGCTTTCCGCCGAACAGGTGGACGCGCTAAACTCCCTGCTGAAAAACATCGAGGTCCGCCAGATCGCCGGCCAGACGGTGGCCATGGCCTCCGCCAGCGTGGAGCGGTACATCGGCGACGTGGCTTCGCTGGCAACCAAGATAATGGACATAGAAAATCTCAACGCCCTTGTCACCCTGATGGGGATGGAAGGGCGGATACACATGGTGGCGCGAAGCAGGGTGAAGGAAGTGAACGCCGGGACCCTGGCCGAGAACATGGGGGGGGGCGGGCACGCCACGGCCGCATCCGCCACCATCAAGGAGATGACCATGGCCCAGGCGGCGGCCAAGGTGTGGGAAGCGTATTCCATCGCCGTGGAACGGCAGGCCACGGCGGGGGAGATAATGATTGAGCGGGTGATCACAGTAAAATCGAAGGACATGGTGGAGGAAGCGGAAAAGCTGATGACCCGCTATGACATAAACAACATGCCGGTGATGGAGGGAGAGAAGGTCGCCGGGCTTATCACGCGCCAGATAGTGGAGAAGGCGATCCACCACGGCATGGCGCGCCACACGGCCGGGGAGTTCATGATAAACGAGTTTGAGACGGTCAATCCCGGTTCCCCCGCCCATGTGCTCGAGGAGATAATCCTGAACCGGCGCCAGAAACAGGCCCCGGTGGTGGACGGCAAGTCCGGCAAACTTGTGGGGATCATCTCCCGTGGGATGCTGCTAAACAAGCTTTACGGGGACATGCTCAAAAACCAGCCAAAGACCGGCGCATGGACCCACCGGGTGGCGCCCTCCACCCGCGACGTGTCCAAGCTGATGGAGGACAGGCTCCCCCCCGTGGTCATGCGGGCCATTCACGTGATCACCGACCTTGCCAACAAGAACGGATGCACGGCGCACATGGCCGGCGGATTCGTGCGCGACCTGCTTTTGCGCATCCCCAACACAGACCTGGACATCGTGATAGAAGGGGACGGGATGGACTTCGCCCGCAAGCTGGCCGAAAGGATCCACGGCCGCGCCCGCACGCACGAGAAGTTCAAGACCGCCGTGGTCGTCTCGCCGGAAGGGATGAAAATTGACGTGGCCACCGCCCGCATAGAGTATTACACCCACCCGGCGGCGCTCCCCACCGTGGAGATGAGCGCCATCCGGCAGGATCTGTACCGGCGCGATTTTTCCATCAACGCAATGGCCATCAGGCTCAACGGCCCCAAGCCCAACGCATTGCTCGATTTTTTCGGCGGCCAGGCGGACATAAAGGAAAAGCTCGTCCGGGTGCTTCACAACTTAAGCTTCGTGGAAGACCCCACCCGCGCATTCCGCGCCGTCCGGTTCGAAAGCAGGTACGGCTTCACCATCGGTAAACAAACGCTGTCGCTTCTGCGCCACGCAGTGAGCCACCAGTTGTTCAATCGGCTGTCCGGCAGCCGCCTTTTCGCCGAGTTGAAGGCGATATTGAACGAGCGCCGCCCGTCGGCCTCCATCAAAAGGATGCGCGAGCTGGGGTTGATCAAGTTCATCCACCACTCCCTTTCCTTCACCGCCGAATCGGAACGGCTGATGGAAGCGGCGGACGACGTGCTGGCCTGGCACGATCTGGCGTTTCCCCGCAAACCTGCCAAGGCGTGGTTCGTGCGATTGATGGCCCTGTTCGAGGAGTTGCCGGACGAGGAAGTGCTGCGGCTGAAGGAAACGTTCCCCACGGCGCGCAGTGTGATGGACGAAGTGGTGGAGAACAGGCTTTTCGCCGCCGGAGTTATCGCTGAAATAGTGAGAAAAGGGGAGCCATCGCCGTCGCGGACCCATTACTTGCTCGCCCACGTAAGTGACGAGGCGCTTTTATACCTTGCCGCCAAGGCCCAGGACACCCGCGTGATGAACTGCGTCATCAAGTACCTTGGCGAACTGAAAAACGTGAAACCGCTTGTCACCGGCGACGACCTGATAAAGAGCGGCCACACCCCTTCGGCCCGGATGGGGGCGTTATTGCGCGATATTTTCGCGGCTCAACTGGACGGGAAGATCAAGACAAGGGAAGAGGCGATGAGGATGGGGGGAGGGTGAGTTGGAGGACTGAAATAAATATATCCGCTACCCTCCCGCTTTCATTTTCTCCACCGCAGGGAGTTTCTTGACCCCGTTGGACTCGAAGATGCTTTCTTCATAGCTTATCATCAGGAAGTTGTCCTTGAAATCCCCGATGGCTGGCTCTGGTTTTAAGCCCATGGCGTCCTGCACGATAAGGCGGAAAAAGTCCGCCCCGGCGGCCGTGGTCAACTGGATGGCGCCGGAGAAGCGGGGGTTTATCTCGAAAAAGGTGGTCTTGCCGTTGTCTATCTTGCATTGGATGTTCACAGGGCCGACAACGCCGAGGGTCCCGCAGATTTTCGCGCACAGGTTCATAAGCTTTTCGTCCTTGCGGGTGCGCGCCCGGTCGGAAACGCCGGAACGGATGACGATGCGTTCGCGGGGGACCACGTGGATTATCCGTCCGTCCAGTCCCGCCAACACGTCTATCGTGTATTCCTTGCCGGTCAGGAAATTCTGCACCACGGGGTTATGCACATAGTTCAGGAAGAACTTCAGTTCTTCCTCGTTCTTCACGGGATACGCGTCCACGGAGCCCCGGCCGCTCCTCGGTTTTATGAACAGTGGATACTTAACCGATTTAAAGTCCAACTGCTCGGGGAGCATAGTCTTGGCGAATGGAAACCCGTTTTCGGCGAAGAAGAGCGAGGTCTTGTATTTGTCGTTGCAGATCAGCCCCACCCGCTCATCCGAGACCAGCGCCGTCACACCGATGGCCGCAAAATCCTTTTTGTGCTTGCCGAAGACCGGCAGTTCCTCGTCTATGGTCGGTACGACAAGCTTGATGTTCTCTTTCCGGCAGATTTCAAGGAGGGTTGGTATATATTCAGGCTCGCTGGACAGCGGTACAAGGTGGAATTTGTCGGCAAAACGAAGACCGGGGGAAAGCCTGTCCGAATCGCACACAAGCACTCGCCCGGCGACACCCAAATCTTCGAGCGCCTGGGTGAAACCGCGGATCATGGCCACGCGTCTGGACGCGGCAGTGATTAGTATGTTGAATTCGCCGGACATTCGCCCGCCCCTCAATGGACTTGATCGCTTTGGACTAAAACAGTTCACTTCAACAGTTAGCAGATTGGAGCGTTTTTTACAACCAATTATTTGTTTCCTGCCCCAGCCCATAACGGCCTCCATGCCAGCTTGCGTTAAATGGTGGTGAAACAGCCACCGGATATATTATTATTTACATATCGGCAAATAGGTTTGAATACTTAATCTGAAAAAGGGAAGACCATAGCATGGCCAATCTGATATACCAGAAAGTGGGCGTTTTCATTGACGCGGAAAACGTGGAGCTTTCCGGCTACAATATTTTTGGCGGGAGGACCAACTACGCCCTTCTTATAGAAGAGCTGGGAAACAGGGAAATCACCCGCATTATCTATTACAAGCCCATACATAAAACGATAAGCGACGATTTCCGGCGTTTCTGGACCGGGCTTGGCGGCGAGATAAAACAGCCGATAAAAAACGCCGACGCCTGGCTGACCATCGACGCTGTGACCCTTTCCGAAAAGCTGGACGTGGTGGCGCTCATCGGCGGGGACAAGGATTATCTCCCCCTTATCTGGTACCTGAAAAACAGGGGATGCAAGGTGGAGGTGTGGAGCTATCCGGAGACCGCCTCGGACATGATAAAGGACGCCGCGGATCTTTTCGTCCCCATGGACGACAGGTTCACCATACCCGACAAGCCCCACCAAGGCAGGGGCAGGCACGTGATGAAAAAATGATCCCGCTGGCTTAAAGCCCCAGCCTGGCCTTAAGCTTCTTTAACGCCGTTTTTGCGCCATAGTTTGAGACCAGCATCCGCCTTGCCTCCATCGCCATTTTCCGGCGCGAGGCGGGACTGGATTTTACGGCCTTAAGGAGTGTTCCGGCTATCGCCTCCGGGCTGGAATAGGCGCATTTCTGGCCTGGGGAAAAATAATCCGGCCTGGAACAGAAAAGCTGGTCCACCGCCTTGTGGGGGATTTCAAAAAAGGAGCCTTTGGCAAGGATATCCTTGTGTCCCCCCCAGTAATTGGCCGCCACCGGCGTTAAGGCCATGATCGCCTCCGCCACCGGCAATCCGAGCCCCTCGCCGAGGCTTGCGCTCACGAAAACATCGCAGGAGCGGTACATTGAAAGAAGTTCGCCGCGCGGCATGTTGGCGGGAACAATATTTATGTCCTTTCGGGGGGATTTCCACTTGCACCCTTTCGACGTTTTTATGGTAAGGTTTGCCGCGCCAGGTTTGGGAAAGGCTTTCATGAACCCCTCCATCAACAGGTGAAATCCCTTGCGAAAATGCGCCTCGCCGCACGCCAGGAACCGGAACGGCGCTGAAGCTGCCCACCTGCTTTTCGGGGGGATCGGCTCCAAGTCCAGCGCCGGGGGGGCTATTTCCACGGGAACGGTTACGCCGCTTTTTCTGAGCGTGAGTTTGATATGACGGCTTGACACCCACACCTCGTCAAACCGGTTCAGCCGCTCCGCCCATTGCTCCGGGTATTCGCTCCATTCATGGAAAGGAGCCGCTATGTTGAACGCCCCATCCACGGGGGCGAAACATGGCCCTATAGTATTATGTATTATCCGCCCGCCACGGAACGCGGCCGCCGCAGCCTTACGCTCTTTTTGCGTCTGGGGTGTTTTTACTTCGGTGACCGCCACTCCCAGCCTTTCCAGCGAAAGCCTGTACAGCGCGCCGATCACAGCGTAGCTGCCCCGGTGGAAATCGGTGAACATCACGATGTTTCCGGGGGCGGCGCTTTTCATTTTGACATCTCAGGCATGCCGCCCGAAATCGTCGTCTATGCGGATGATGTCGTCCTCGCCGAAATAGTCCCCCATCTGCACCTCCACGAACACCAGCGGTTCGTTTCCAACGCATTCTATCCTGTGCACCGCCTGGCATGGAATGTCTATGGAATGATGGGGCTGGAGGTAAACGGTCCGTCCGTCAAGTGTCACTTTCGCCTCGCCGTTCACAACGACCCAATGCTCCGAACGGCGGGTATGTTTCTGCAGGCTGATACGCTTGCCAGGCTGGACGATTATCCTTTTGACCTTGTGGGTGTCGGTGTCCAGCAACACTTCATAATGCCCCCAGGGCCTGTCGCCTTCTTTTGCAGGAGAATCCATTGAAATCCGAAAGTTAAGTTGTCCAAAATCAACGTGAGCGCCCAGTATAAGCGAAGACCTTTGGGGCGTGAAGTTTTTTCCGCCAATGGACTGACAGGCAATGAACAACTTCGATAAAACAAAACCGTCCGTTTTTCCGGAAAAACGGACGGTTAAGACTAGCTTTCACATAGCTGGAATAAAAATTCCAGCCTTCTTCGGGATTTGATTAAACGTGTTGTATTGACTGGCTTTCAGGAGAGGGCCATGCCGATTATCATGATAGCGAATAAGCCGGCGGCAAAGCATCCCATCCCAAACACCAACCCCAATACCGCAACACTCTCATCCCTGCGGTCAATATCCTCATGATAGAGGTCACCAAAGTGAAGCATCTGTCCCATAATCAATCTCCTTTCATAGCCATTGGTGGGCGCATACACTTCTTTTCCTACCTACAATATAGGTCTTTTCGCAAATTTGTGGGGCGCCTGGGGTCTGGATCGAAATGGGGCTTATCATCTACTTGTATATATTGGACATATAGTCATGACAGGATACGGGGCGGGAAGTTAAACCGCCAAATTGGCAGACCTTGAGGAAATTTAAAAATGTTTTGTAAACCAATGCCGTTAATGTTACCTTTATCATTCAAATTCCGGCTGTTTACGCCAAGCCGGGGCCGCGAAAAAAAATTACGCCGGGCCATGCGTCCGGCCGGTTTGATAAGGAGAAAAGATGTTTTTCGATTCCATTTGGGGCATGTTCTCGTCCGACCTGGCGATGGACCTGGGGACGGCGAACACCCTAGTCATTAAAAAAGGGCACGGCATAGTGTTAAGGGAACCGTCGGTGGTGGCGGTTCATTCGGAGACCAAGCAGGTTCTTGCCGTGGGCTCCGAAGCGAAAAAAATGCTGGGGCGCACACCCGGCAACATCGTCGCCACAAGACCTTTAAAAGACGGCGTGATAGCCAACTTCGAAGTATGCGAGGCGATGATCCGCTACTTCATCCAGAAGGCCCATAACCGCCGTTCGATGGTGCGTCCCCGCATCGTCATAGGCGTTCCGTCCGGCATTACGCAGGTGGAGAAGAGGGCGGTGAGGGACGCGGCGCTGTCCGCCGGGGCCAGGGAAGTGTACCTTATCGAGGAGCCTATGGCCGCGGCCATAGGCGTGGGCCTGCCCATTTCGGAGGCCTCCGGAAACATGATACTGGATATCGGCGGCGGCACCACCGAGGTGGCGGTGATATCCCTTTCCGGCATCGTTTATTCGCGCTCGGTGCGCGTGGCCGGCGACGAGATGGACGAAGCGATAGTCAATTTCATAAAGCGCAAGTACAACCTGCTCATAGGCGAGCGGACGGCCGAGGAGATAAAGATGACCATCGGCTCGGCCTTCCCGCTGGAAAAGCCGCAGACCATGGAGATAAAAGGGCGGGACCTTATGGCGGGTATCCCGAAAACACTGCTGATAAACGACACGGAAATCCGCGAGGCCCTGGCCGAACCGGTGGCCACTGTGGTGGAGACGGTGAAGATCGCGCTGGAGCGCACTCCGCCGGAACTGGCCGCCGACATTGTGGACAAGGGGATTGTGCTTGCGGGGGGCGGCTCCCTTTTGCAGGGGCTGGACAATCTGCTGCGGGAGGAGACGGGGCTGCCCATAATCGTCGCGGAGGACCCTCTGTCCGCCGTGGCCATGGGCGCGGGCAAGGCGCTGGAGGACATGGACCTTCTGCGCAAGGTTTCCATCTGAACAACCGTACATGCGCCTGCGCGCCGCCTGGATGAACGGCCGGCGCGCGGATCCGGGCGCGGGGCGCTTTGGAATTTGCGCGGCGCGGTATCACGGATATGAACGATTACCTGAAAAAGTACCAGGACCTGATAATTCTGGCGGCGCTTCTTGCCGTGTCCGTCTCCATGTTCCTTTCCGCCGCCAAGGGGAAAAAGACCCTCAATTTCCTCGAGAGGGCGCTTATGACCGCCACGTCCCCCTTTCAGGACGCCATCGGGTGGACCGCCGAGTCGGTCTCCGGAGTGTGGCGAGATTATATTTTTCTGGTGGGGGTCCGGGAGGACAACCAGCGGCTCCGCCGCACGCTCGACAAACTGGCGTTCGAGAACGCCCTGATATTGGAGAGGCTCAAATCTTACCAGCGGCTGGACGATCTGCTGACTTTCCCGAGCCTGGACAATGTCTCGTTCGAGGCGGCCAGGGTCATAGGCAGGGATCCTTCCAATCGGGTTAGGATGATAACCCTCAACAAAGGGAGCAGGAGCGGCGTGGGGGAAAATATGCCGGTGGTGACCCACAGGGGGATTGTCGGCAGGACTGTGAGTGTTTCGGCGACCCAGACCAAAGTGCTTTTAATCACCGATGTTCGCTCCGCCGTGGACGGCATCGCACAGGAGACGCGCGACAGCCTTGTGGCCGCCGGGGACAACTCGCCGGAGCTTGAAGTGAAGTATCTTTCGTTCGGCGCCCAGGTGAAGGAGGGGGACATGGTGATCTCCTCGGGACTTGGGGGTGTCTTTCCCAAAGGGTTGCTGACCGGCACCTTGCACGAGATAAAACAGTCCAGCGGCAGTTTGTTTCTCACGGCCAGACTCCGGCCCGTGGAGGATTTTTCTCGGCTGGAAGAGGCGCTGATACTCAAAGGCCCCTTGCCGGTGAATGTGCCAGGGGAAGAGGAGGCCAAATGAGGCTGCTGGCGGCTTATGGCGCGATAATCTTCGCCGCCCTGGTCATTCAGACCACCGCGTTCAATTTCACGTTCGGCTCGCCCCTGTGGCCGGACCTGACGCTGATTATCGCCATCCACGGAGGCTTAAGGCACGGAATGTCCGGCGGGGTGAGGCTTGGCGCGGCGGCGGGGCTTGCCGAAGACCTCCTTTCATACGGAGCCACCGGGGCGAACACCCTCACCAAGGGGCTCACAGGCTTTATCGTCGGCAAATTGCGGGAAAGTTACATCAACGACTCGAACATGGCACGAGGCGTATTGGCGGTGGGGGCCACGGTGGCTGATCACATCGTCTATAGCCTGGTGATAAGGACGTTTTCGGACTATTCCGCGTTGAGCGGTTCATTGGGAGCGCTGGTGGTGGCCATAATGATGAACCTGGCGTTCATTTTCCCGGCGCTGCGGATGATAAACAGGACTGTGGAGTGGGCCGGGAATTTGTGGAAGGACGACTTTGGCGGGCACAGCAAGCCATGGGGAGCGGGACTTTGATCCATGTGTTTTTAGGGACAGCCCGGAACTAAAACATTATTGAGCCATTCGCGTTCCAGGCTCCTGCCCTAAAGAAGAGTCAAAATGATAATCTGCGCCGACGATTTCGGCCTTGCCGGGGATATAAACAAGGCCACGCTCGACCTGCTTGAACGCGGCAGGGTCACCGCCGTGTCGGTGATGGCGGGGCTTGAAAACCTCGGCAGGGAAGACATTGCGCCGCTTCTGGAATTCTCCGGCAAGGCGGACATAGGTCTGCACCTGACTCTCACGGACGAAGGGATCCCCTCAAGCCAGTTCCCCGGCTCCATCGCCCCCGGCGGCAGGTTCATGTCTTTCGGCAAACTGGCGCTCCGGTGCTATGCGGGGCAGGTCAACCCGGACGACGCGAAGGGGGATATCTCGGCACAGTATGATTTATTTATATCTAAAGCAGGACGAGCTCCTGATTTCATAGACGGCCATCTGCACGTCCAGCAACTTCCGGGCGTCCGTGAAGGGCTGTGCGATTTTATCGGAACGCTGCCGGCAAACCAAAGGCCATACGTGCGCAACGCTTACACGCCACTTACGTTTGCTGGAGGCCTGCACGGGTGGAAACGGAACATCCTTTCCATTCCGGGCCGAGGGCTCAGGAATATGCTGGCGCACAAGGATATTTGCACCAATTCCGGATTCGAGGGAGTGTATAATTACAACCGCTTCGGTGACTACCCTAAGCTCATTGAATCGTTTTTCGCGCGGTTGCGCGATCCAAACGGGATTTTGATGATCCATCCAGGGCTCGATGAACGGTGGAGAAAGATGGAATATGAGACCCTTCGCGGCGCTGATCTTGGCCATGTGCGGGTCAACCGTTTCATGCGCCCCTAACCAACCAATGTCCCGCCGCCGGGCGGCTCAAGACGTAGCGGCGCAATGAAGCAAATCAATCCTGCCCTGACCGGGCGCATCTCCCCGCGGACCCCTTTTATCATCCTGGCGGCATGGATCATATACCTGTTCGCCGCATATCCATTTTCCGCCGTCAACGCGGACGTGGCCGATTTCGGCATCCTCGGCGACGACCTGATCAAATACGGCTACCTCCCCACTTTCCCGTATGGGCAGGACTACCTGTTCTCACTCACCCCCTATCTTTACGCCCTTTTGCGGCTGGCCCTTCCCGCCACGGTCTCAAGCGCGATAGTGATCAAGGGGGCGGGAGCTGTGTTTCTGCTTGCCGGTCTTTTCATGATGTCCGAGGCCATCGCCGTTACGGAAAGGAGCGAAGGGCGCGATCCTGTTTTCCGTTCGGCGGTGTTCTGCGCCTTCGTGGCGGTCTTCCCGACGCACCTTTTCACGATCAACGAAATGGCCAGCCTGGAGATGTCCTTTTTCACCTTGGGGGCGATCATCCTGGCGGGGGCGAAAATTGAGCCGGCAATCGGTGGAAACGGCGTTGCTGGCCTGCGTTTTCCTCTGATGTTCGGCGGTGCGCTCGGGTTTGCCATGATCTCCCGGCCACAGGCTGCGGTGTACGGATTTTGCGCGCTTAGCGTCCTTGTGGCGAAAACGTGGCGCAAGGCCGGAGCCAGATCTGTGGCCCTTCTGGCGGCTCCAATAGTGGCGGCGGCGGCGGCGGGCTGGACGCCGGTGATACTTCACAAGATATTCAGGGCACACAAGTGGCCGTTCACCCTCAAGACCGGGATACATATAAGCTCCATGAGCGAGCTACACGACAGAATAGAGCTGTTCTACCGGAAAATCATCCCAAGCATGTTCGATCTTGGGCCGGATCAGCCGGTATTTTCGGCGCTGGCCGCGCTGGGCGCCCTGCTGGCGCTGGGATGGTTTTTCGCCGCGGCTTTCAAAGACCGCCGCATCAGCGCGGCCGATTTCCAGTTCGTGGCAGGATCGGCCATTATAGTGGCCGTAATGCTGGCCATACCCGGAATGTCGGCCTCCACAGGCCACCGCAGGTATATCCTGCACGCCTTTACCGGAACTGCGTGGCTGTTCGCCTCATGGGCGTGCATGGGACTGTGGCGCAAAAGGGGGGCGGCGCTCCTTCTGGCGGCCATTGCTGTCCTTTCCATCCCCATGTGGCGCGAGAGGCTGGATGGTGAAAAAGAGCGGAACATGAATTTCATTGACACCGCCGCCATGGTCCCCGGGCTTGCGGCGCATGGATACATCTTCATCGCCGACTACTGGGACGCATACCTGCTTGTCTTCATTTCCGGCGGCAAGGTGAAGGCGGAGCCGCTTCCATGGCAGCTTGTGCGCCGCTATGGCGCCATACCGGAGAAGGAGATGGCGGAGAACAGCGTCTGGATCATACCCGAGGGGCTTGGAGGGGAGGTCCACGAAAAATTGGCGAGCAATTTTGGAAGGCCTGATGCAATCAGGGAAATGTACATTACTTTGTTCGGCAAAAGGCGCGTTATGACATGGTTTGATGACGGCTCCATGGCGGCCAAGATGATGCGGCGGGAGAACCCGCTTTACTTCCCCACGCGCTATCCTCCCGGCTCTTAAGGTTGCGCGCGCAAAGCTTTATGGTGTATTTTCATGGAAGTCATGAACGAAAGGTAAACTGGAAAATGGATAAAATAAGCATTGTGCTAGGCGCCATCGGCCTTATCATCGGCGCGGTGTTTCTCATCAGGAAAAGCATGAAGTTCTAGCGCGGCCAATCCGCGTCCATTCCGCCCGCGAGGGGAGTGGACGCCGCTTTTGTCAATCTATGCCTAGCCCGGCCACTTGCCAGCCACCTTCGCCACAGAGCAGGGGGAAGCGGCCGTCTCCGCCGAAAGCGAAAACGAGAAGGCGCTGCTGTCCACGTTAAACGAGCACTCCCCGGCGGACGAGCCCGCTGCGATTGACACTCCGGAGCCTGTGATGGCCGCCGCGAGCGTGTCGCATGTGGAGATCGGCGCCGGAGCGGGATTCTTCGTCTGCACCGCCGCGTAGTTAATGGCGCAGGCCGAAGCCGCCGCCCCCAGAACACCCTCCGCCGCCGCGGAACGCGCCTCCACCTGCAGGTCCATGTACTTTGGTATGGCCACGGCGGAAAGGACGCCGAGGATCACGATCACCATTATCAGTTCGATAAGTGTGAAGCCATTGTCAGTCCGCATGG
>JACRLM010000026.1:32500-41315 GCA_016235255.1 Nitrospinota bacterium
AACATCGCCCAGGCGGAGGCCCGTTACGGCGGGGCGGAGGACGTGGAGTGGGCCGCCGAAGCCTTTTACGGCATCATGGGAAGGCTTGAGTTCCTCCCCAACTCCCCAACGCTTATGAACGCAGGGCGGGACCTGCAGCAGCTTTCCGCCTGTTTCGTGCTTCCGGTGGAGGACTCCATGGAGTCCATATTCGAGGCGGTGCGGGACACGGCGCTGATCCACAAGTCCGGCGGCGGCACAGGTTTTTCCTTCTCCAAGCTGCGCCCGAAGGGGAGCAGGGTGAAGTCCACCAGCGGGGTATCGTCCGGCCCGGTCTCTTTTATGAAGGTGTTTGACGCGGCCACGGAGTCGGTCAAACAGGGCGGCACGCGCCGCGGGGCCAACATGGGCATTTTGCGGGTGGACCATCCGGACATCATGGACTTTATCGACTGCAAGCAGGACAACAAGGGTTTTACGAACTTCAACATATCAGTCACCCTCACCGATCCGTTCATGCGCGCCGTGGAAGAGGGGAAAGACTATGACCTGATCCTCCCTCATACAAAAAGGCCCTCCGGCAGGCTCAACGCCCGCTCGGTGTTCGACAAGATAGTCGCCTCCGCCTGGAAGAACGGCGATCCGGGGATCATATTCATAGACAGGATAAACAGGGACAATCCGACGCCCCATGTGGGGGACATGGAGTCCACCAACCCCTGCGGCGAACAGCCGTTGCTGCCGTACGAGTCGTGCAATTTAGGCTCGATCAACATGGCCCGGATGCTTTCCGGCGGGGAGATTGACTGGGCGCGGCTCAAGAGGGTGACACATCTTGCCACCCGGTTTTTGGACGACGTGATAGACATGAACCAGTATCCGCTGGAGAAGATAGAGAAGATGACCAAGGCCAACCGCAAGATCGGCCTTGGAGTGATGGGCTGGGCGGACATGCTAATCTCCCTGGGGATCCCGTACAATTCGGAGCGGGCGATCACCCTGGCCGAAGAGGTGATGGAGTTTGTCAACGTAGAGTCCAAGAAAGCCTCCATGGCCCTGGCCTCCCGGCGCGGGGCGTTCCCCAACTACACCGGTTCGGCGTATGACAGGCCGGGGGCGCAAAAGCTCCGCAACGCCACCACCACCACCATCGCCCCCACCGGGACGATCAGCATCATCGCCGGGGTGTCATCCGGGGTGGAGCCTTTGTTCGCCCTGTCGTTCGTGCGCACGGTGATGGACCGCGACAGGCTGGTGGAGGCCCATCCGATGTTCGGCGCGGTGGCAAGGGAGCGGGGCTTTTACACCGAGGAGCTCATGGAGAACGTGGCGTACAGCGGCCACATCGAAGACATGGAAGCGATCCCGGAGGACATCCGCAAGGTGTTCGTCACCGCCCACGGCATAAGCCCGGAGTGGCATTTGAGGACCCAGGCCGCCTTCCAGCGCCATACGGACAACGCGGTCTCCAAGACCGTCAACTTCCCCAACGAGGCGAAGATAGAGGACGTGGCCAAGGTGTACATGCTCGCCTATCACCTTGGGTGCAAGGGGGTGACAATATACCGGGACGGCTCCAGGGAGGAGCAGGTGCTTTCCACCGGCTCCACCTACGGCAAGGGGAAGGCGGAAGAAGAACATCCCCATCAGATCGAGGACAAGGCCGCCATACGCCCGAGGCCGGACGTGGTGACCGGGTCCACCCACAGGATAAACACCGGCTGCGGCTCCATGTACGTGACGATCAACAAGGACGAGACGGGCCGTCCGCTGGAGCTATTCACCCAGCTTGGAAAGGCGGGGGGATGCGCGGCGTCGCAGACGGAGTCCATCGGAAGACTGGTGTCCCTTGCGTTGCGGGCGGGGGTGGACGTGGAAGTGGTCCGTTCCCAGCTTTCCGGCATATCGTGCCACCAGCCTGCCTGGGACAAGGGGGTGAGGATATCCTCCTGCGCCGACGCCATCGGCAAGGCCATCGGCCAGTGGCTTGAACTGCACAAGGAAGAGGAAGAGCGCAATGAGACCAAAGGCCAGGGGCTGAAAGGGGCCGGGGGGAACGGGAACGGCGCCAAGGTGATACATATATCGGCGAAGCCCGCGGGGCCGGATCCTGCGGCGGTGGCGGTGGGGGCATGCCCCTCTTGCGGCGGGCAGCTCAGGCATGTGGAAGGATGCCTGCTGTGCGGCGGCTGCGGATATTCGAAGTGCTGAACGGATTTCGGGGCGAATGCCGCCGATCGGCGGCGCGTCACCTGTTTTATACATGAAGCGGGGCGGGTGAAAAAATCCCCGCCCCCTTTTTACGCCGGGTGTAGAATTACTCCATGACAAACGCGGCAGGCACTGCAGGGGGCAGCGGCGTCCGGATACTCCCGGACCACGTGGCGAACCAGATCGCCGCGGGGGAAGTGGTGGAGCGTCCAGCGTCCATCATAAAGGAACTCGCCGAAAACTCGCTGGACGCGGGGGCGCGTTCTGTGATCGTTTCCATCCGCAACGGCGGCAAATCATATATAGAAGTGAGCGACGACGGGGCCGGCATGCCCCGGGACGACGCGATGATGGCCTTCGAGCGGCACGCCACCAGCAAGATACGGGACGCGGCCGACCTTAAGGCCGTCACCACCCTGGGTTTCCGGGGGGAGGCGCTCCCATCCATAGCTTCGGTCTCCCGGGTGATCCTTTCCACCGCCATGGCCGGAGAGCCTGCCGGGACGGACATCGTCATCGAGGGGGGCAAAATCCGCGACGTGCGGGACGGGGCTCCGATCAAGGGGACGAGGATACAGGTGCGGGACCTGTTTTTCAACACACCGGCGCGCCGCAAGTTCCTGCGGGGCGAGGAGGTGGAGGCTGCCCACGCCAAGGAGGCGGCCATAAGGATCGCCCTAGCCAGGCCGGACGTGGCGTTCACATTCATAAAAGAGGGGAGGCCGCTCTTTTCCCTTCCGGCGGAGGAGAGCGCATCAGGTTTTAACGGCAGGGTGGAGGCGCTTTTCGGCGGGGACACGGCGCGGAACCTGGCGGCGGTCCGGTTTTCCTCCGGAGACATGGAAGTGGAGGGGCTTGTTTCCCTTCCCGGGCGGACGAGGGCGGGCAGCCAGACCCAGTATGTCTATATAAACGGCCGCCACGTAAAGGACAGGTTGATAAACTTCGCGGTGGCGGAAGGGTACCGTTCGCTTATCCCCCGGGGGAGGTATCCGGCGGTGTTCCTGCGCATATCGCTTCCGCCGGAGAAGGTGGACGTGAACGCCCACCCCTCCAAGACGGAGGTGAGGTTTTTCGACGGGCGCGCGGTGATAGCCCTTGTGAAGGGGGCGATCCTCCAGACATTGGTGGACATGAAAGGCGGCGCTTCCGCGCCGGTGACATTGGCGGACTTCGAGCCGACAAAAGACCAATCACCGGCCATTCCTCCGGCAAGAGAGGAAGAAGACCCTTGGGCCGCGGCAGCTTTGGCGAAACGGCCCGAACGGCCGGCGTTTTGCGAGCCTCCAGCGGTTTTCGCGGCTGAAGCTCCGGGGCCTGCGCCGGAGCGGACAACACCTGGCGAAGAGGCCGCTCCATTGATCGGCCCCGCCGTGAAAAGGCGCGTGATAGGGCAGGTGTTCCAGTCTTTCTTCCTGGTGGAGGAGGGGGAGAAGCTTTTGATAATGGACCAGCACACGGTCCACGAACGGATACTTTACGAAAAGATCTCCGCCAGATACCGTGAGGGAAGGGTGGAGACTCAGGAGCTTTTGTTCCCGGTGGAGATTGAGTTTTCCATGAGGGAGGCGGACATTATGCGCGGCCACATGGACGATTTTTCGAGGCTGGGGCTTGCCTTGGAGGAATTCGGGGGGAGCGTTTTCATGCTGCGGTCGGTTCCCTTCATCCTCCGTCAGAAAGATTACCGCGCCATGATACTCGACATCCTCGACACGTTGGAGTCCGGAGGCGGGGCGCCGCTGGACCATGTGGCCGAGGGCGCCATAAACATCATGGCGTGCAGGGGGGCGGTGAAGGCCGGGCAGACGCTCGACACCCGGGAGATCGAGGGGCTTTTGGCCCAGTTGGACGGATGCGTCCTCCCATACACGTGCCCCCATGGCAGGCCCATATCGGTGACTGTGGACAGGGAGGGGCTTTACAGGATGTTCCTGAGAAAATAAGGGGCGCTGACGCTCAGGCCGCCCCGTCCTGCGCCGGGGCCTTGCCGGCCTTTTCGAGCACTTCTTTTATGGTGGCCTTCAGGTGGTCGAGGTTGAAAGACTTCACCACATACGCCTCCGATCCCCACACCTGAAAATCCTTCTTGTAGTCCAGATATGCCGTGCACAGGATCACCGGGGTGGCCTTGTCCTTTTCGCGGAACCGGCGCAGGTATTCCATACCGTCCATGCCGGGCATCTTGATGTCCAGCGTGATCAGGTCCGGCTTGAACACCGGGATTTTCTTCTCCGCGTCCATGGCGTCCTTGGCGGTCTCCACTTCGTAGCCGATTTCCGAAAGCTCCTCCCGGTAAAGGAGGCGTATGTTCTCCTCGTCGTCCACGACGAGAATTTTCGTCTTAGCCAAGATAAGCTCCTAAGCGTAATAAAACGTGGCGTGGCTCCGTCAACCCTTAACTTGCGCCCGGCAACGTGATTGTGAAAGTTACTCCATCCCCAAGCCTGTTGTCAATCGTCATTGTTCCCTTGTGCAGCCTGACGATCTTCTTGCAAAGCGAAAGCCCGAGCCCCGTCCCTCCCTGCTTGCTTGTGAAGAAGGGGCTGAATATGTCGTTAAAGTCCCGGGCGGGTATGCCGCCACCCGTGTCGGATATGATTATCACGGCGGCGCCCGCGCCTTCCTTGTCCGTGGTGACGCTGAATATCTTCCTTGTCCCGTGCCTGGCGCAGGACATGGCCTCAATGGCGTTGAGGGTGAGGTTTATGAGCGCCTGCTTGATCTGGCTTGCGTCGATGACCGCCTGGGGGTTGGCGGAGCTTGTCTTAAGCCTGCCCTCCACGCCGTTTTCGGACATGGCGCGCCTGTACAGCTCGAAAACGTTCCGTACTATGGTGTTGACGTCCTCCGCCCTGCGCCCGGACGAAATGCCGCGGGAGACGTCCAGGGTGCTTTTCAATATCCCCTCCAGCCGCTCCACCTCCTGCACGATCCGCGAAGCATAGCGCGACTCCACCCTGTGGCTTGGCACGTAAGTCAGCAGCCGCCGGGCGAATCCGCCGATGGACACCAGCGGATTCCTTATCTCGTGCGCCAGTTCGGCGGATATTTCCCCCAGGGCGGACAGGCGCTCCACCTGGGCCATGCGGCTTTGCAGCGAGGAGAGCTCCCTTGTGGCCGTGGAGAGCCTTTCCACGAGCCGCACGTTCTCGATGGCCCACGCCGCCGGGTGTGCGAACCTGGCCAGAAGGTCGATCTCTTCGCTTGTGATGGGCCTTGAATTGTACAGATTGTCCACAAACAGGGCTCCCTGCGGATTGTCCCGGACGATAAGGGGCATGACCGCGAACCTGTCGCACCCGAGCCTGCCGGCCAGCGCGAAGTCATCGTCCATGAAATCTTCCCTCCCCCGGACTCTCACCCCGGCCCTTTGCCCCACGGCCCTGGCCAAGGCGTTGTGGCCGGAAATGGGGACGCGCAGCGACCGGGCCAGTTCGTTGAACCTGGAGTTTTTTATCTCGAAATGGTCCTGCTCCAAAAGCCATTGCAAAAGCCCTTGGCGGGGGGTGGGATTCGAGCCGATCTTGTTCCATATCCTGGCCGCCTCCTCGCCGGAGTCCGGGCCGATGCCCATCATTCCGTGGAAGTAGCCTGTGCGCTCGTTTGCAAGGAACAGCACCGCCCTGTTAAAGCCCAGTCCCTGCCCGGCCGTCACCGAAGAGAGTATGACTCTAAGAAGGTCGTCCAGGCTCATCGCCTGCTGCATGGCCACCGCCACCTCCAGGAGGATGGAAAGTTCCCTGGCGTTTTTCTTGTTCACCTCCAGCGCCCGCTCAAGGGCCTCGTTTTCACTCAGGCTTACGATGGCCTGGGCCGTGATGGAGGCTATTTCGGCCAGGGCGGAAAGCTCCTCGGCGGCGAACGGGGCGCAAAGCCCGCCGCCGGACTGGGGGGGCATCCTGTCGGTCACGAGTATGGCCCCCAGCGTCCTGTCCTTGTAAACAAGGGGCTGGCAGGCCAGCGACAGGGCTGCCACCCTGTTCAAGTTGGGGAACCTGTCCTGGCTTCTTATATCGTCGACCCGGATCATGGTCTTTTCCCGCATGGCCTCTGAGACAACGCCAAGGCGCACGGGGCGCAGATATTCCTCGTCTCCCACCGAGTCCGGGCTGTGGTGGGGCGCAGGCTGCCCGTCTTCCCCGGCCAGCCACACTATCTGGCTGCGGGCGCCGGTTAGCATGGCGGCGTGGCGCGCGGCTGCCCTTACGATCTGCGCCGGGTCGTCCGTCTCCCTCATGAAGCGCCCCATCTCGGAGAGCACGGACAGTACGTTGACCTTTTCCCGGGTCCTTTTTATATATACCGCCGCCCGCACGGCGCCCGCCACCTTCTCCGCGATCAGCCGGAGCGCCTGCTTGTCTTCCTCGGAGTATTCCCTCGGGACCACCGTCTGGACGAAGATCATCCCCACGCACCCATCGGAGTCCATCAGCGGGGCGCCAAGATAGCTTTGATACCGGTCTTCGCCGGATTCGGGAACGTTGTAGAATTCCGGGTCTTCCCTGGCCCGGGGGAGGGTGATCACCCGCTTTTCCCGGACTACCCGCCAACTCACCCCTTTGTCCCTGGGCAGGCGCAGCGCGTTGGTCGCCTCCAGGTTAAAGCCCCTGCTTGCCGCAAGGGACATGGTCTGATCCCCCTCGTCGAGCAGCAACACAACGCACGCGTCGGCGCCAACGGCCTCGCAGGCGGCCGGGACGATGTCCGCAAGTATTTTTTCAAGGTCGAGCGCATGAAGGGATATGCGCTCAAGGCCGCCGGCCAGTTGTCCGGCGCGCTCCCCGGAAATCATATTTTCCCCCACGCCAGCTTTTTATACACCCCAAGGTATGTACGGGCGGACTTGCTCCATGAATAGTCCTCTTTCATCGCCCGTTTGACCATTCTATACCAGTCATCCGGCTTTCCGCGCAATATCGCCGCCGCCTCCGATGTCTTCCAGTAAAGCGCGTGGGCCGAAGGTTCGTGGAACTTAAAGCCGTTGCCCGCCCCCGTGACCGGGTCGTAGTCGGAAACGGTATCGTTAAGCCCGCCGGTGGCGCGGACCACCGGGGCGGCGCCATACCGCAGCGAGTACATCTGGTTGAGCCCGCAAGGCTCGTAGCGCGATGGCATGAGGAAAATGTCCGAGCCAGCCTCGATGCGGTGCGCCAATCCTTCATCGTAACCTATCCGGACAGAGGCCCTGTCCGGCCTTCTGGCGGCCAGTTCCCGGAAGAGTTCTTCGAAAGCGGGCGAGCCGGAGCCGAGCATGGCCACGCGCATCCCGTCGTCCAGAAGGCTGTCTATCACCTCGGCAAACAGGTCCATCCCCTTTTGTTCGACCAGCCGCGACACCACGCCGATAAGCGGATCGTTCCCCGGAGGCTGGCCGAGTTCTTCGAACAGTTTTTCCTTGCACACCTTTTTGCCGGCAAGCCCGGCCGGGGTGTAGTTTGCGGGGATGAGCTTGTCGCCGGCCGGATTCCATACTTTCGTGTCTATGCCGTTTAGCACTCCGCAAAGGGCGTCCGCCCGTTTGCGGAGCACTCCGTCGAGCCCCCAGCCATGCTCCCGCGTCTTGATCTCGGAAGCGTACGTGGGGGAGACCGTGGTGATAAGGTCGGCGAATACGAGCCCCCCCTTCATCAGGTTTATGCCGCCGTAAAACTCCATCTCCCCGTTCCGGTAATGCCGGAAATCAAGCCCTGTGTGACGCCAGTCCCTGGGATTGAATAGCCCCTGGTATCCCAGATTGTGGATCGTATATACGCCAGGAACGCCGCCCAAGACCGGGTCGTCCATGTATATCGTTTTAAGATAAACGGGGACCAAGGCCGTCTGCCAGTCGTTGGCGTGGACGATGTCCGGCTTAATTCCAAGGGCTTTCACCCCTTCAAGCGCCGCGCGGCAGAAAAAGGCGAACCTCTCCAGGTTGTCCAGATAGTCCCCTTCGGGAGTGTTGTACAGGTGGTCCCGGCCGAAATAGTTTTCGTTGCCGACGAAGTGGAAGTCCACCCCGTCCTTTTTGAGCGTGTATATTTCCCCTTCCGGCAGGCGGGTGGACATGGGGACGGCCACCTTCGCCTCCGGCCTGGCCCCCTTCGGGATGGCCGCGCCGATCCCCTTGTAACGCGGGACGAACACATGGACCTTTGCCCCCTCTTCGGCAAGGGCGGCAGGCAGGGCGCCCCCAACATCTCCAAGCCCCCCCGTTTTTATGAACGGGACCGCTTCGGACACCACGAACACTATCGTAAGAGGCCCTTTGGGCGGCCCGGATTTTTTCTTCATAAGTCAACTCACCGGTGAATCGCGGCGCCACCTCAGTAAAAACAATTGCCCAATTCGCTATAAAAACCTACAATAAGCCCGTGTTTAGTGTCACCCTGAGCTACGCGAAGGGTCTCCTTGAATCGGGATTCTTCACTGCGTTCAGAATGACAAATGTTGCCGAGGGGTAAGTGTATGTCACCCTTGTCATGCTGAGCCCTGTCGAGGTGCGGCGCCAGCAAAAACGCCATAAAGTTTTCATAAACAAAAAGTGGAATGATCACATGAAACAATCGCCAGGCAGAATTCTTGCTTCTCTCTCTCTCTCTCTCTCTCTCTCTCTCCTGATACGTAAATTCACAGCCATCGC
>JACRLM010000027.1 GCA_016235255.1 Nitrospinota bacterium
ACAAGATCGCGCTTGAACTCCTCGTCGTAACGCCGATATTGCTTCTTCATCTGTCCGATTCCTTTCCGGGGATTCCCCCATTATCGGACAGGTACACTAATTCCGTGTCAAAAACCCTCCAGTCTCAGGGGTGCAGTCCAGTACTTCAACGGCGAAACGACGAAATACGCGGCTTGATACATATATAATAATGTCTATATTATTATGAGACGGTTAATAAACTCCCACGGCGCCATGCGCCGGTCCCCCAAGCTTCGCGGGCATCTTCTTTTGGGAGCGCGGGCATCTTGCCCGCATCTTCTGAACGACGCCTCGATGGCGGCGTTCAGAAGGAAAAACCGCGTTTAAACAAAACACCGGTAACGATAGTATCACCGTTCTTTTTCGGTTTATCGCGGCGTTGAGCACGATAAGCCGATTGCGGGCGTCGCGCAGTGGCCACGCCACTCCGCGCTCCCAGGGGAACCCGATAGGTGGTAAACGATTTGTTTAACGCTTCCACCCCCTCTGGCTGGTGGGGGAGCAGGATGGGACAAGGCACGGCGCGCCGGGAGCAGGTCAAAAAAACCCCGCTCCCGGAAACGGAAGCGGGGCCTTTTTGTGATTACGAACGATCAGCGTTCCGTCGCGTGACGACTACTTATCCAGTTCGTCGCAAAGGGCGTTGATCTTCCCCATGCGCTCTTTCTGGATGCCGCCGGCCAACTTGTCGGCTTCTTCCTGCTTGCCGGCCAGTACCGCAGGCACAAGTTCATCCTCGCGGGTCTTTTTGAAAGCGGCCCACGTGTCTGAAAGTTCCTTGAACTTCGCTTCCTTGCCGGCAGGGGCCTTCGCCTTTGCCAGAGCGGCGCTCACCGCGTCGGCGGTGTCTTTCACAAGCTTCTGCTGATCGGCCCCGCGTTTGTCCTTGTTCTTAAGCAAGGTGACGAACGACTCCCTGGCCGCGCCCACTTTTGCCTTAATATCGCCAAATTCCCCGGCCATCGCCGGTATCGCGGAAACCGCCAGAAACATCAAGCCCACAATCAAAGCTGTTTTCTTCATTTCAGGTATCCCCTATAGATTGTTTAAAGATGAACATGTCTAAAGCAGCGGCGAAAAATCCATTCCACCCACCTCAGGTATGTTCACTTATAACTTGTTTTAATTCAACAGATATATTTCCCGGATATTTTTCATTGACGCTAGCCGCCGTTCAACGCAATGGACAGAACTCTCTTGAAGTTGGCGGCCATCTTGTCCCTTGCGAAGTAGCCGAGCCTGCCAAACTGGGTCTGGATAACTTTTTCGCGCATGGCGGCGTCTTTGTCCAGCAATCCGATTATTTCCGCTATTTCGTTGGGCCTGATTTCCTTCAATTTAATTCCCGCGTCCCCCATGGTGTAATTGACCCCTGTGGCGCCCAGGGCCACCACCGGAATCCTGAACTTCATCGCCTCCAGCAACGGTATGCAGAAACCCTCGTGGCGGCTCAGGCAAAGGAAAACGGACGCGCTCTGGTAATAGTCCCCCAGGATTTCGTCCGGCACAGGGCCGGTGAACACAACGTCCCCAAGGTTCATTATCTCAATCAGGTTCTGGAGCGACTTGTAATAAAGCCCGTCCTGGTCATACCCCCCCACGAAAACCAGCCGCGAATCCTGATTGATGAAATCGCGGTAATAGTGATAGGCGGCGATCATGTCCTCATGCCGCTTGTTTGGCGCCACGCGCCCCACGAACAGGATATTGGTCTTGCCGTCATTGAATGGATTTTTGCCGGAAGGCTTTATCTTGTCGAAATTGAGGATATATGGAGTAATGGCGGTCTTTTCAAATCCAAGCGATTTTAGCTCCTCCTCGTTATATGCCGAGCCCGCCATGGCGAACTTGACCTTCCCCGCAAACTGCGCCAGCGTTTCCCGCGCCTCCCGGCACCCTCTGGCCGCTTCCGGGTTATACCGGTCGAAATACTCGCCCGGTGTGATGTTGTGATACATCAGGATCACGTTGTGCGCGTTTTCCAGGGCGAACCTGTTCACGGGCGACCCTGTGGAATAATGGTATATAAGCCAAGACCCGTCCGCCTCCGCCGCGTAGTCCTTGTAGTTCCTGGCGGAAAGCTTGTGGTGGACCACGTCGGCGAATATTTCGGTCTCGTGCCCCAAGTCCTTGAGCAACCGGTCAATCTCGGCCACGCAGTTGCCTATCGCGTCGCCATACCAGTAATTCGGGAGCATCTGGTGTATCTTCACCGCAAAGCCTCCTCGCACGCCGCGAAGAACTTTTTAAACCGGCCGCATATCACGTTCCAGTTATAGTTCTCCTTCGCGTAGCGCCTTCCCTTAATTCCCATTTGGCTGGCCTTGTCCGGATTGCCCACAATAAAGTCCACCGCCTCGCAGAATTCCCCGGCGTTTCCGAACGTCAACCCGGCGCCGGATTCTAGAGCATGCTCGCTTGTCGCCTCGCATCCGGAATGCACGATGGCGGGACGGCCGCAAAGCCAGGACTCCATCATCACCAGCGAAAAACTTTCCATCACAGACGGATTGCAAAAGGCGGTGGCCGCCGCATAGGCGTCCCGCTTGTCCCCGATTGGGACAAAGCCAAGGTCGTGGACACTTGCGCGGACTTCTTCCGGGATCGGCACGGCGCCAGAGCCTATCAGCACAAGCTTTAAGTCCGATTTTGGATTAAGCTTTTTGTATTCAGCGAAATATTCGATCAGCAACGGTGTGTTCTTGGTGGCGTCCTTCCTGCCTGCGTACAACAGGAAAGGCGTGTCTCCAAGCTCGTACTTTTTCCGGAACCTGGCGCCGTCGGCGCCGTCAATGTCGTCCACCCCTTCCCCCATCAGCACAGCCTCGGAGCTTTGCATTCCGCCGTATATTTTCAGCGCAAGGTTCATCTCCGCCCGGGAGTTGAAAAGCGCCGCGTTCACACGTTTGAACATTTTGCGGGTGACGTCCATGTATGCGTACCCCTCGTCGTGCAGGCAGGGGATAAGGAACGATTTGTATGGGACGATGGATGTGCCTTTTAGCGACGTGCCGAAAAGGTAAGGCAGGAAGAAATATAGCCGGTCCTTGTGGTTGTCCCCGATGAACTGGAACATCGCGTCGGAGTTGATGGCGTTGTTCATGAAATCGAGCTCTTCTTCCGGGGTGATCGGCTCTCGCTTGATAATCTTGTGGTTTATCGGCACGAAAACGTCCGTGTCCACAAACCGTGGGTTGAACCTGCGCACCGTGACGCCGTTGACGTTGTACACACCGGGCTCGTAATAGATGTTGTTCCAGTGCGATCCCAAATCACGCAAGGTGGTCGTGAGCACCTCCACCTCCATGCCGCGGATGAGCAGGTTTTCGGCCAGGCGCCTGCACTGGGTCTCGGCGCCGCCTCCTATATCCGCCCCGTAGAACGGGATCACGAATGACGCTTTCACCGCCCCCTACTCCCGCTCCACAGGGGTGAATACCTCGCCGTTTATGTTCCACCTGTGTGGCGGGCGGAACACCCCCTCGTCCATTATCTTCGAGCGCACGGTGAAGCCGTACATCTGGTCGTGGTAATCATATGGGTGGCCGTCCTTGGCATGGGCCGCCACGGAAATGGTGTAGGCCCCGTCAACAAGGTCAAGCCTGTCCACCTCGAAAACGATGGAGCCTGTCCCGGAAAGCCGCTCGATCTTCACGTCCTCCAGGTGGGTGTTCGTGCCGTAGCAGTGGCCGCCGTCGCTTTTATATATGGCCACGCCGAACACCGGCTCGGCGATAGGGCTTGGGGAGTTGTAGCCGATCTCCACTTTCATCGCCCCGCCGGACTTGAACACCATCCGCTCTTCCCCGGCGCCGTCGAGTATGCGAACTCCGGTGATCTCGATCTCCCGCGTCCCCCACCGGTTGGCCTGCTCGGCCCGCTTCGGCTCGTCTGTTTTTTCCTTGTCCAGCAGGGCGGTGTTTTCCATTTCCGCCACGGTGGTAAGGTAGGCGTCCACCACGCGGGTGGGCTTGCCGGTCAGCCTGATCTCGCCCTTGTCCACCCATATGACGCCGTCGCACCATTTCCTGATGTCGCCAAGGCTGTGGGACACGATCACGATGGTCTTCCCCGCCCTTTTAAAGCTCTCCAGCCGCTCCTGGCACTTGTGGCCGAACGCTTCGTCTCCCACCGCCAGCACTTCGTCCACCAAAAGCACGTCCGGGTCGGAATGGATGGCCACGGAAAAACCGAGCCGCATGAACATGCCGGAGGAGTATGTGCGCACGGGGTTGTCTATGAAATCGGCCAGCTCGGCGAAGGCCACAATGTCGTCGAACTTTTCCTCTATTTCGCGCTTTGGCAGTCCCAGGATGGAGGCGTTGATGAAAATGTTTTCGCGCCCCGAAAACTCCGGATGGAATCCCGCGCCAAGCTCTATGAGGGCGGACACCCTGCCGTTTATGGAAACATCCCCCCGATCCGGCCTGTATATGCCCGCCATTAGTTTTAAAATCGTGGACTTGCCCGAGCCGTTCCTGCCGATTATCCCCCAGGTCTCCCCTTTGGGCACAGTGAAACTCACCCCGTTTAGCGCCGTGAAAAGGTTGTCTCCGCTTCCGGACGATCCGTTGCTTTTCCCCATAATCGCCCCGACAATGGCGCTTTTAAGCGTGCCGTAATTGCGCCGGAGCGTCACCTTGCGGAACCTTTTGGACACGCCGGAAAATTCTATGGCGTTCACTGTGCCATCCCGGCGCGGGGCGGTCTGCTTGAAATAATCATCTCTATTCTTGTTTAAAACCATTATTTTAATATAATTATCTGAATTTACATAACACAGTTCGCGGAGCCGTGAATCCGCGCCATAATTTATTCTTTCAGGAGGATACCATGAGCGAAGAAGTGAAAACCGCAGGAAACTGGGCCAAGGAGTTCGGGATGCCGGAAAAGAAGTTCAAGGACGCAGTCAAGACCGCGGGGGTGACCGCCGATTCAAAGAAAGGGTGTTGCGCCTACTATTCGCGCAAGACCGCCGAGAAAATCAAGAAGTGCTGTAATTAGCCGTTTTTCCGCTCCCTTTGCCGGGAGTTTGCGCGGCGGAGGCCCCTGCCCCGCCGCTTGCATTTTAATGGAGCAGCAGTAAATGGACGAGACCGACAAGAAGATACTGAACATTATCCAGACCGGTTTTCCAGTGGAGGCCGCGCCGTACGCCATCATAGGCGAGCGGGTGGGGATCACGCAGGACGAAGCTTTCGAGAGGGTGAAAAAGCTGCATGAGACCGGGATTATCCGCAGGATCGGGGCCAGCTTCGATTCGCGCGGGCTGGGATGGACCTCCACCCTTTGCGCCATGTGCGTGCCGCCGGAGAAGATAGAGCAGGTTGCCAAGGTGGTATCCCGCTATCCGGGCGTCACCCACAATTACGAGCGCAACCATAAATATAACCTCTGGTTCACCCTCATCGCGCCGGACACGGACACGGTGGACATGACGTTGCGCGAAATCGAAAAGGACTCCGGTTTCGGCCCGGTGCGCAACATGCCGATGATAAAAAAGTTCAAGATCAAGGTGGACTTCAAGTTCAAGGAAGCCGCCGCCGCCGAGGAGGCGTGACAACCATGAAAAAAGAGATAACATCGTACGACGTGAAGATCATGGCGGAGCTGCAACGCTCTATCCCGATGGTCAAAAATCCCTTCGCCGCCATCGCCGCCAAACTCGGCCTGACAGAGGAAGAAGTCATAGCCAGGACCAGGGAATACGGCCAGAAAGGGTATTACAGAAGGTTTGGCGCCACGTTGCGGCATCAGAAGGCCGGGTTCACCGCCAACGGGATGGGGGTGTGGAGCGTGCCGGACAAGGAGGACCGCCACAGGCTCGGCGAGCTTCTGGCCAACAGGCCGGAAGTCAGCCACGCTTACGAGCGCCCTTCGTTTGACGACTGGCCTTTCCACCTTTTCACCATGATCCACGGTGAGTCGGAGGAGGAAGTGCGCAAGATAGCAAAGCGGATGTCCGAGGAGACAGGCGTCAAGGAATACGACGTGCTGTTTTCCACGAGGGAATTTAAAAAGACCTCGATGCAGTATTTCGACCACTGGCCGGTGGCGGAAGAGAAGTAAAAACGTGTAGGGGCACGGCGCGCCATGCCCGCCGAAATCTTTTATTAAGCATCTTGCATGGAGACATTGATGAGCCTTTTAGTTGTCGGGACGATGGCCTACGACTCGGTGAAGACGCCGTTCGGCCAGAGGGACTGGGCCCTGGGGGGCTCGGCCACCTATTTTTCCATGAGCGCCAGTTACTTCACTAAAGTGAACCTGGTGGCGGTCATCGGCGAGGACTTTAACAAAGACGACCTGGACATGCTCTCAAAGCGGGGTGTGGACATTTCCGGGGTGCAGCGCGCCAAGGGTAAATCGTTCCACTGGAAAGGGGAGTATGGATTTGACTTGAACGAGGCCAAGACGCTGGACACACAGCTTAACGTGCTGCTCGATTTTAATCCCGAACTGCCCGCAGAATACCGCGACGCCGAATACGTGTTCCTGGCCAACATAGACCCGAAGCTCCAGCAAAAGGTGCTAGACCAGGTGAAAAAGCCGAAGCTTGTGGCGTGCGACACTATGAACTTCTGGATATCCGGCGCCAGGGACGAGCTTCTCAAAACGCTCAAAAGGGTGGACATGCTGGTGATAAACGAGGGCGAGGCGCGCCAGCTTGCAGGGGAGCCAAACCTTGTGAAGGCGGCCCGGGCGATATGCGCCATGGGGCCCAGTACCCTCATCATAAAGCGCGGTGAATACGGCGCCATGCTTTTCCATGAAAACGAGGTGTTCGCCGCCCCGGCGTTGCCTCTTGAAGAGGTGTTCGACCCGACAGGAGCGGGGGACACGTTCGCGGGGGGGGTGATGGGGCACCTGGCCCGGATAGGGGACGGGCACATCACGGAAACAAAGCTTCGGCAGGCGATCATAATGGGCTCGGTGATGGCCTCGTTCACGGTGGAAAAATTCTCCGTGGAGAGGCTGCGCGATTTGAACGGCGCGCAGATAGCCGACAGGTTCCGCCAGTTCAGGCGGTTGACTCATTTCGAAGACATTGGCGAGTTTTAAGAAGGCCCGGCCGCCCAAGCGCAGGGAACGGCCGGCGTCTTCACGGGGTGAAGAAGGCAATAAAGACCTGCCGCCGGTGGGGGTGCTCATATTGCTGTCGATGATGTTTCCCGGCGCGGGCCAGCTGGCCAACGAACAGAAAGTCAAAGGGGGGGTGTTCATCGCCATCTCCGCGGTGATAGCGGTGGCTTTCTTCGCCCAGCTTGCCAGCGTCTCCTCCCCCGTTTTCGCGACGTTGAAAACCGGTCAGTCCCCGGCGCTGGAGACCGGCTTTATGGAGGGGCTGACACGCCTTTTGTACATTCTCGGCGCGGCCCTTGCGGTGTGGGCCGTGGCGCTGGTAGACTGCGTGGTGGTGGGGATGAGAAATCAATCAGGCAGGGGCGCGGGCAGGTAGTACACAGAGCTCGCTTTTTGGAAGATACGGACCAGACGCGATGAAAATTCCGGAGAACAAACGGCTTGTCACGATTGTCTCGGTCCTGCTAGTCACCGGATTTCTGGCCACCACGCTGGCCAGCTATTTCGTCTCAAGTTCGGTGGTCCGCGAGACCATCGTGGCCCAGCAATTGCCCCTGACGGCCGACAACATATATTCCGAAATCCAGCGCGACCTTCTCCGGCCCATCTTCATATCTTCGCTGATGGCGCAGGACACTTTTTTAAGAGACTGGGCGATCAAAGGCGAGAAAGACGACGAGGCGGTCGTCAAATACCTCAAGGCGATCATGGACCGCTATGGCGCCTTCACTTCGTTCTTCGTGTCCGAAAAGACCCGCGTCTATTACCACGCCAGCGGGATTTTCAAGAAAGTGGACGAAAATGATCCGGGAGACAAGTGGTATTTCCGCGTGCGCGAAATGAAGCCCGATTACGAGATAAACGTGGATCCCGACCATGTCAACCAGGAGACCATGACCATATTCATAAACTACCGCGTGTTCGACTACAGCGGGAAATTCATAGGCGTCACCGGGGTGGGGCTGGCGGTGGAATCGGTGCAGTTGCTGATTGAAAACTACAAAATGCGCTATCACCGCAACATATTTTTCGTCGACCACACAGGGGCCGTCGTCCTGGTCGGCTACGGAATGTCCGCGCAAGGGCGGAACATCAACAATGATGCTGGCTACGGCCCGATATCGCAGGACATCCTTGCCGGCAAGAAAACGCGGTTCAAGTATAACAGGGAAGGGGAGACCATCCTGCTAAACTCGCGTTACATCCCGGAGTTGAACTGGTACCTGATAGTGGAACAGGCGGAAGATCCAGCGCTGTCCGCTTTGAGGAAGACCCTTGCGGCCAACCTGGCGGTGTGCCTGCTGATAACCCTGGTGGTGCTGTTGCTCACCAATTTCACGGTCCGCATGTACCAGGGGCGGCTGGAGGTGATGGCCTCCACGGACAAGCTCACCGGGCTTCTGAACCGGCAGGCGTTCGAGCTTATCTACGGCCATGTATCCAAGGAGTCATTGCGGGCCGGGTTCCCTCTGTCCATCATCATTTTCGACATAGACCACTTCAAGCAGGTCAACGACACGTATGGGCACAGCGTGGGAGACCTGGCGATACAGCTTGTGACCAGTACGCTCACTTCCACCGTGCGCGCGGTGGACACCGGCTGCCGGTGGGGGGGCGAAGAGTTTGTGTGCCTGATGGACGATTGCCGCGGGACGGAAGCGCTGCATCTGGCCGAGAAAATCCGCGCCAACATCTCCGGAAATCCGCTCGTGCAGGGCCCTTACCGCATCGAGATGACAGTGAGCCTCGGGGTGGCCCAATGGGACGGCAAAGAGGAGCTTGCCCATTTGATCCACCGGGCCGACGAGGCCATGTACTCCGCCAAACAGGCGGGACGCAACAGGGCTGTCCTTGCCTCCTGACCGCCCGGCGCGCCACTTAAAAGAACGCATGAGAATAATAGCCGGCCGCTTCAAGGGAGCCTTCCTTTTCAGCCCGCGCGGCATGGACGTGCGGCCCACTCCGGACAAGGTGCGCGGCGCGATATTCAACATCATCGGAAGTGATATCGAGGGGGCCGGCTTTCTGGACCTTTTCGGCGGGACGGGGGCCGTGGGGCTGGAGGCGTTGTCCCGCGGCGCGGCGCAGGTGACGATAGTGGACAACTCCACCGCCGAGCTTGTCCGCAAGAACGCGGACAAACTGAAGGCCAACACCGGCATTACGGTGCGAAAGCAGGACGCATTTTCGGCGATGGCCGCATTCGCCGCCCGCGGGATGAAGTTTGATTTCATATTCGCCGATCCCCCATGGCAGGCGGGGCTGGAGGAACGCATAGTGGATTCGGCCGCGAATATCCTTGCCCCGGGGGGGATTTTTATCCTGGAGGCCAACAAGAAAACAGCGGTCCCAATCGCCGGTTCCGGCCACTCCATCCAACTTGCCCAGACAAGAAAATACGGCGACGCGCAGCTTTGCTTTTACATGCGGGCGGGCGGGGAATAGTTTGACGGCCGGTATCCGTTCCAACGGCGCTTCCCATATGCTAACCTGATTGCCATGATGTTCGAACAGCAGATAGCCGCTTTGATCGCCGCAGTGACGCCGGAGGACGCCGAGTCCATCCGGACGGCGCGCCTATGGATGACCCTGGGCCTTGGCGCCGCCGCCACCATTGCGATAATGGTTTTCGGCAAGCCGCTGGAAAGGTTTATAGAGCGTATCCAGCCGGACGAAGGGAGACGGCAGAGAAGCTTTTTCATAGTATTGATCATGCTTTTCTCCATCCTTGGCGCCGTGGTGTCCATCCTGATAATGCTAAAGATGCTCGGGGTGATCCCTTCGGAGCAAGGGGAGTGAGTAAATATGAAAAAACCGGAGTGGCTTCGTAAATCGGCGGTGAGAGGGGAAGCGGCCCTGGCGGTTCGGGGGCTATTGCGAGAATCCTCGCTGTCCACCGTGTGCGAGGAGGCCCGCTGCCCGAACATGGGGGAATGCTTCGCCAACCGTGTGGCCACGTTCATGATACTTGGGGCAAAATGCACACGGGACTGTGGATTTTGCGCAGTGGCTCCGGACGGAAGGCCGGCCGCGCCGGATCCGGACGAACCGGCCCGTGTGACGGTGGCGGCCAAAGAACTTGGACTTTCACACGTGGTGATAACGTCAGTCACCCGGGATGATTTAAAGGATGGCGGAGCCGGTCATTTCGCCATGACCATATATGCCCTGCGCGCTGGCTTGCCCGGAGTTTCCGTGGAAGTGTTGACCCCCGATTTCAGGGGTGACCACACTTCCATAGACCTTGTGATGGACGCCGGGCCGGATGTGTACAACCACAATGTGGAGACTGTTCCAGCTCTATATAAGGCCGTCCGTCCGGCGGCCTCATACGAAAGGTCGCTAAAGCTGCTTGATAGGGTGAAGGAGCGCCGCCCGGCAATCGTCACCAAAAGCGGGATAATGCTGGGGCTTGGCGAGACGATGGAGCAGGTCCTGGCGGTCATGGACGATCTGGCGGCGATAGGGCTCGACGCGCTGACCATCGGCCAGTATCTGCGGCCCTCTCTAAACTGCCTCCCGGTTGTGGAGTATGTGCGCCCCGAAGTGTTCGATGAATTGAAGTCCGCCGCCCAGGCGAAGGGTATAAGGAGCGTATTCTCCGGCTCATACGTCCGTTCGTCATACCATGCGGCGGAAGTATTCGCGGGACGCATTTAACGGCGTTACCATACTTGTGTTCAATCTTGGCGCTCTTGTCAGAGCATAAATCCTTTTAATAATTTTATATAACCTTCTTGTTCCTCCATCGTAACACCGCCGGATCAAGATGAAATTGGAAAAATTCTTCAAAGGAGATTACGTTATCAGCATCTGCGTAATTGTCATTTTCCATTTTTAACTCGCTTGGGGTCACAAGATAGATTCTGTGTTCGATTTCCCCAATCAGGACACTGAAATTTGATTTGATGTGTCTCATTTCTTGATACAGGTGCGGGCTCATCTTATTTCTGCCTCTGTTCTTCCATTTGCTTTTCAATCGACAAAATGATTTGCCGATAATGACTAGCTATTCCTAACGCCTCATGTGTAGCTTCTGAATCATTGTCAACTTCACAGGTAATTCGACGCTCCCATTTCTCCGCACGAAATGAAAGTGCATCTAATAATTGACAGGTGTCAATGCTACTAAGCTTTATCAAATACTGGGTTGGCAGAGTCAATCCCTTTTTTAGTTGAAACTCCCGGCATGACCGTCACGCCGCTTTCACCATTATCTTCCCCGCCAGAGCCCGTTTCATGATCTCACGCAGTTCCGGCAGGTGTTTATAACCGCTCACTTTCCTCAACCTGGG
>JACRLM010000028.1 GCA_016235255.1 Nitrospinota bacterium
AGGTTGAGGAAAGTGAGCGGTTATAAACACCTGCCAGAACTGCGTGAGATCATGAAACGGGCTCTGGCGGGGAAGATAATGGTGAAAGCGGCGTGACGGTCATGCCGGGAGTTTCAACTAAAAAAGGGATTGACTCCCCTTTCCCCCCATCTTTTTTCATTGCCCATCGCAAAATTCCGTTCCAGAATAAGGCGTATCGCATTTTGCGGCGCAAACTATTCTGATGCCGGAGAATCGTGCAATGGACAATCGCGGATTGCCTTTCAAGCGGATCGCCGGGGCTTTTCTGCTGGCAACAACGATTGCTGTTTCACTTCCACTTACCGCCTCGGCGGAGAATTGCAACGACGGGCATGACGATTGCGGATGGCTTTCCGTGGAACGCCGCCGCGAGCAGTTCCCCAAGAATTTCGCGTATTTCCTATATCCGATAGCGGGCAGCATACCGGGGCTGGGCACGGCGTCGGGCGCCGGGGCCACAATGGCCAACATCATGGAGTCCAACGTGGACTTCACCGGATTTTACGTGGACGGCGAGTTCACGGCCACGGGCGTGGCCGTGACGGACATACATCTTATGCCGGAGTTCCTTGTGGGCAACCTGGGGTCTTACACATACAAAGTGTCCCCCATGATTTTCCGGCGGGGGATGGACTCGAGCAAGGACGATTACATACTCCCGTTCTGGGAGGGGTATTCGAACGTGGGGCAGCTGGCGCTCACTTTCGCGCAGCGCAGATATGAATTTTATGTCCGGTTCATGAATTCCTCCGGCCAGCTTTCAAAGATGCTCGATAAGGACCATAACGAGTTTTCCAATATAGACAAAAGCACCCACACGGAAAACGCCCTGAACATCGGTTTTAGCATGGACATGACCGACGATGTGCAGGACCCGCGCCGGGGCCTTCGCGTTGAAGGAGTGCGCCGGTCCACTTTCGAGCGGCAGTACATGCTAAGCCAGTTCGACGTGTATGACCTTAACCTCACAGGCTACCTGCCGGTGGGGCAGGCGAGCACATGGGTGTTCAACGCGTTCTATTCCACCGCGGAGAAAGTCGGCTCCGCGACGACCGACAGGGAGGAGCTGAGAAGCGCCATAGGGTTGAACTGCGGGTCAATCACCGATCCCGGCCAGAAAACGCAGTGCGAGGCCACGGAAAACCAGTACCTGGACGACCGGGTGGCGTACAACAGCTACGGCATGTCCACGTTCCTTGGCGGAACGCAACGGCTGCGGGCTTATCCGAACGGCAGGTATTTCGCCGGCAAGAGCGTGTTTTATGGGACGGAGTTCCGCTATAACATCACAGAAGAGCGCACATTGATGGACTGGATTTTCCTGCGTGGACTGCGGACGAACCTGCAACTGGCCTTTTTCGGCGAGCTTGGCGGCGTGGCCGACAGCGACGGGGAGCTTCACAACCGCATGCGCCCGGCATACGGCGCGGGATTCCGGGCGCTCTTCTCCGGCGTGACGATACGGTTTGACGTGGGCTTCGGCGACGAGGGGGTGCAGACGCAACTATTCCTGGATTACCCGTGGAGCGTGTTCTCGATAGACAGGCAGGGGTAGGATCAACCTCCTATCGGCAGGTGGCGCACCCTGAATCTTGATTCCTCGACAATTACGACGGAACCTTTTCCGAGCGTATCCCCCGATTTTTCGAGCAACGTGGACAACCTGCTTATAACATGCCCCGCCCTTGCGTTTCTTAACCTGAATACGATTACGCTGACCGTGTTATTTCCCGATAGGGCGGCTATTTCGCCGAAATCGAGGTCGAAGGTCAAAACAATCCGCTTTTCTGAATGGGCTTTTGCGAAAATCAATTCGTCGGTGAGACATTGGAGATTTTGTTCGGTCAGGTGAACGGCGTCCTGCCCGTTTTCACGCAACCATCTTACGACCACAAGGCTCACACCCATGTCCGCTAGAAATCGCATGGAGCCTCTCAGGAAGCGTGGATTTCTTCTTCTGTCAGCCAGGCGGCATATTCAACCGCCTGTTGAATGTCTTCCTTCACAAGGTCGGGATACCCATCAAGAATCTCCTCGTATGAGGCTCCGTGGGCAATTTGACGGACAATGACTGAAACCGGGATTCTCATTCCCCTGATACATGCCCGGCCACCCATTATCTCGGGATTGAACGTGATCCGATCGAACATGGACATGTCTCCCATTTGCCTTGAACATATTGTACAGCAAATGGAGGGCGAAAGGTGATACGTCCCCTATCCCCTTTGCGCCGCCACATAAAATCCTATCGCCGCCGCCGCCGAAACGTTCAGCGAGCCTATCTTCCCCCGCATCGGTATTTTCGCCGCGTAATCGCAACGCTTGAGCACCAGCGGCCGCACACCCGTCCCTTCGCCTCCCAGGACCACGGCCAGCGGCCCATCCGGCGCCTTTGTGAAATCTCCCGGCGCGTCCTCTTCCAGCGCAACGCAGGCGAAGCCTTCGTCGCGCAGTCTTCTTATTGTCTCGGCGATGTTGGTGACCATGCAAAGGTTCATCCGTTCCCCCGCGCCGGCCGAAGCTTTCGCGGCGATGGGGGTGTAGGCCGCCGCCCTGTCCGACGGGAATATCACACCGGAAAGCCCGAACGCCTCCGCCGACCTTATTATCGCCCCAAGATTTCGCGGGTCCATCACGCTGTCCAACACGGCCAGAGTGGGAAGTGGCGATGCGAGGCATCGTTTTATCAGTTCGTCCAGCCCGACGTACGGTGGAGGGGTGACCACCGCCGCGATCCCCTGATGTCCTTCGGCCCCGGCCACGCGGGCCACCTCGTCCATCGAAACGAAGTCCAGCTTGATGTGGCGCTGCTCCGCGGCCTCTATTACATTCTGGACCGGGCCACCTTTGCGGTGACCTTCCTTTACGATGATGCGGATGAACTTGCGCCGCCCGGCCTTTAAAGCTTCGGTGACGGGATTGACCCCGAAAATGGTCTCCCGGTTGCGCTCCCGCTCATGTTCCCGGTGATGCTTATGTCCCATCGGTCAGTCGAACTTCGCGGTCCACACCGTGCCCTGGGGTGTGTCCTGCAACAGTATCCCCTTGGCGGCCAGCTCGTCACGTATCATGTCGGAGTAGGCGAAGTTTTTCGAGGCGCGCGCCTCGGTCCTTTTAACTATCAGGGACTCAACCTCATTCTCTGTAAGCCCGGCTTCCGAAAGCCTGGCCGCCTTTGCCGATTCCATGAAACTTGTCGGCTCGCACTGGAAGAGCCCCAGTGTCCCGCCCAACTCCCTTATCCCCGCCGCGCCGCACAGGATGTCGTTTTTCGTCTTCGCGAAATCGGGCGATGTTTTTTTCAGCTGTCCCATGTCCGCCCGCAGATAGTTGAGCCTGCGAAGCTCGTTGTTGAGCGTGGCGATGGCGGTGGCGGTGTTGAAATCGTCGTCCATCATCTCGACGAATTCAGCTTTCAGCGCGTCTCCGGTCTTGGCGTTTTTCAACTCTTCCCCGCCGATCTGTTCCGCGAAGGCCAAAAGATCGTAGAACCGCGAAAGGTTTTTGAATGCGTCCGCAAGGTACCCGTCGGCAAAATCAATGGGGCTCCTGTAATGGCTGGAAAGCAGGAACAGCCGCAAAGCCTCCGGGTGATACAGCTTTAGAAGGTCCTTTATGGTGAAAAAGTTGCCCAGCGATTTGGACATCTTTTCCTCGTTCACCGTCACGAATCCGTTGTGGACCCACGTTTTCACCGGCGCCGCCCCGGATGAGGCGTGGCTTTGGGCGATCTCGTTTTCATGGTGGGGGAACACCAGGTCCTTCCCGCCGCCGTGTATGTCGAACGTTTCGCCAAGGTACTTGCGCCCCATGGCGGAACATTCGATGTGCCAGCCGGGGCGCCCCTTGCCCCAGGGGGATTCCCAGAAAGGCTCGCCGGGCTTTGCCGCCTTCCACAGCGCGAAATCCAGCGGATCGCGCTTCGTCTCGTCCACCTCCACCCGGGCTCCGGACATAAGGTCGTCAAGGTTTTTCCCGGAGAGTATTCCATATGGCGCAAAGCTTTTCACGGCGAAATATACGGAGCCGTTGCTCTCATAAGCGTGGTTCTTCGCGATGAGCGACTGGATGATGTCTATCATCTCCGCGATATGGTCCGTGGCCTTCGGCTCGATGTCCGGCTTTAAAAGCCCCAGCGTCTCCATGTCCACGTTGAACTCATGGGTGTACTTCTCGGCTATCTCGTTCCACGCGGTCTTAAGCTCGTTGGCGCGGTTGATGATCTTGTCGTCTATGTCGGTGACGTTGCGGACGTAAAAAACGTCATACCCCCGGAACTTAAGATAGCGGTATATCACGTCGAACACGGTCCCGGCCCGGGCGTGGCCTATGTGGCAAAGGTCGTACACCGTGACGCCGCACACATACATCCCCACCTTCGGCGGGGCGATGGGGGCGAAGTCCTCTTTTTCCCTGGTCAGGGTGTTGTATATTTTCAACGGCATCTTATGTCCTCTTTTTCGATTCGGCGATACGGTCGATAATTCCCCGCGGGCCTAGCACGGCGAACAGGTCCTTCAAATTCGGCCCGGCCAGCCTTCCTGTCACCGCCGCGCGGATGGGGGCGAAAAGTTTCTTTCCCTTGGCGCCCGCCGCTTTGGAGACCGATTCTATCACAGCGTCGTAATCGCGGTCCGCCAGCGATCCGCGCTTTCGCATCTCGCCTTCAAGGGCCTCCACCACAGCGTCCGTCCCCTCGTCTGAAAGCGCTTTTATCGCATCTGCGTCCGGCGCAGCCCTTTTCACAAACTGCATGGCCACATCCGCCGCTTCCGCCGGCCTGTGGATGGTGCCGGCAACGGCGGTCATCACCCGGTTCAGCGTTTCGCGGGAAAAGTGGGAAAGGCCGATTCCGGCCTTGGCAAGAACAGGGGAGAGCGCCCGGGCAATCTCCCCCGGCGGCGAACCGCGCAGAGCTTTAATGTTTATATGGTCCAGCCGGGCCGGATCGAAATGCGCCGGGGAGCGCGACACTTTGCCGATGTCAAACTTATCCGTCAACTCTGATAGCGAAAGCGCTTCCGCCCCGCTTATCCCGCCGAAACCGAGCATGGTGATGGATGTGAGTATGGCCTCCGGCAGGTATCCGTTTTCGATAAGCTCCGCCACGTTCATGGAACCCTCGCGTTTGGAAAGCTTGTGCCCCGAAGCGTCCAGAATTATCGAAAGATGGTGATAGCGCGGATGCTCCGCCCCCAATGATCGCATTATCAGAATCTGGCGCGCCGTGTTGGAAAGATGGTCCTCCCCCCGGATGACGTCCGTTATCCGCATCTCCACGTCGTCCACGGCGGCGGCAAGGTTATAAGCCGCAGATCCGTCCTGCCGGACGATGATAAAATCGCCGATGTCGCCGGTGTTGATGGACATCTGCCCACGCACCCCGTCCAAAAATTCCACAAGGTCCCGCTCCACCTTGAACCGCATGGAGGGTTTCCGGCCTTCGTCCTCAAGCTTTTTGCGAAGTTCCGGCGGAAGGCTGCGGCACTTGCCAAGGTAGCGCGGGGCGATCTTCCTTGCGATCAGCGATTTGCGCTCCGCCTCAAGCTCTTCGGGGGTGCAATAGCACGGGTACGCCGCGCCGTTTTTAAAAAGTCTGTCCGCCGCGTTGGTATAGATGGAAAACCGCTCGCTCTGGCGGTATGGGGCGTGCGGCCCGCCGATGTCCGGACCCTCGTCCCAGGAAAGTCCCAGCTTTTTGAGCGAATCGAGCGCTTCGGCCTCCGCCTCGGGGGTGGCGCGGGCGGCGTCTGTATCTTCAATACGCAATATGAATTCGCCGCCGGACTTGCGGGCGTGAAGCCAGTTGAAAAGAGCGGTGCGAAGGTTCCCCGCGTGAAGCGAGCCTGTGGGGCTGGGGGCGAAGCGGACGCGGACTTTATCCACGGTCACTTCTTCCCGATCAAGGCCACGGCCCACGCCGCCATTCCCTCGCCGCGCCCGGTGAATCCGAGCTTTTCGGTGGTGGTGGCCTTCACGGAGACGTTTGCGATGTCCGTTCCCATGGCGTCTGCAAGGTTCTTTCGCATCATGCCGATATGCGGGGCTATCCTTGGCGCCTCGGCGATGATCGTGGCGTCCACGTTGACGACGCGGTAATCCGCGTCCGCCAGAAGGCGCGCGGTCTTGTGAAGGAGTATCACGCTGGAGATTCCTCTGTATTGCGGGTCCGTGTCCGGGAAATGCTTTCCGATGTCCCCAAGGGCCGCCGCGCCGAGCAATGCGTCGCAAATGGCGTGGACGAGCACGTCCGCGTCCGAATGCCCCAGCAGCCCCTTGCCGTCAAAATCGATGGTGACGCCGCCGAGGACAAGGCTGCGCCCCCCGGTTATCCTGTGCGCGTCAAACCCGTTGCCGATGCGGACCAAGTCATGCTCCATGTGAAAAGCTAATTTTAGATTAAGCGGGGAGAATACACAAAAGAGATTTGGGACGCGGAAGAAATTGCGGCAAATAAGTAAGTTGACCGCTATACGTAGGCAACGTACAATTGTCATATGGAAATACTTGAAACCTCCAAATTCGCCAGAGATGCTGATGATTATCTGGAGGAGGAGGATTTGGAAGAGCTTAAACTCTATTTGGCAATTCAACCTGATTCAGGAGTCGTTATTCCTGGGAGCGGCGGATGCCGGAAACTGCGATGGAAAGGGAGGGGCCGCGGTAAACGTGGTGGTTACCGGGTGATATATTTTTATAGAAAAATGCCGGAGCAAATATGGTTGCTCACCATTTACTCGAAAAGCGAATTGGAAAACATTCATCCCACCATAATAAAAAGGTGGAGACAGGAGATTGAATCATGAAAAAGCGGAACATCGGCCTTGAGGTATTGGACGGGATACGCGAGATGAAAAGCGGCAAAGCCGCCCGGCGTGCGGTGATAGACATTACGGAACAGATAAAAGCGATCAGGGAGAAAATGGATTTAAGCCAAGCTCAATTCGCCGAGTTGATGGGGGTGAGCAAGCGGACATTGCAGGAATGGGAGCAGGGGCGCTGCAAGCCGACAGGCGCCGCGTTGAAACTTTTAATGGTGGCCCGCTGTCATCCGGAAGCATTGCATGTATAGGCAGAGCCGCTGTCCGGAGTGTCTGGGTGTTTAACGCATCACCGCGCCCCCTCGCCGAAGGGAGAATCAGCGGTGTAAATCAATGCTCTAATCGTGTATTATGTTGCTGTAATCTCTGAATAAGGGGCGCATCATGGTGGATATTCAGCAGATTTTCGCTATCGTGATGGGGGGCGCCGCCCTGGGCGTCATCTTGACTGTTGTCTTTACCGTCGTTGTCCCCGCCATAGTCTTCTTTGTCATTTACAGGCTCATCCGCAAAAACCGCGAAATAGTCCAAAACGGGATTCCCGGCCAGGCAACGATACTTAAAGTGTGGGAAACAGGGATGTTCGTGAACAACCGGCCCAGGCTCGGGATGGAGCTGGAAGTGCGTCCCGCCACCGGGGCGCCATACAGGGCGGAGGCGAAAATGGTGGTGACGTTCATCAACAGCGCAAAATTCCAGCCCGGCGCCGTGATCCCGGTGAGGATATCCCGGGATGATCCCGATATGATCGTCTTTGACAGCCAGAGCGCGGAGTTTGGCGGAGTTGGAGCGGGCGGCGGAGGCTCTGCCTGATTAAAGTGATAGGTGTTTTGGAGCCGGTGTTTAACTTAGCAATGGAGGAAAAATGAAACGGATCGCAATGTACCTGGGAATGTTCGCTTTCGCTTTTGCGGCGGTGGGCTGCTCGCAAGGCAAATCAGACGCGGAGCTGGAGGTGGAAAAGGCCGCAAAAGCCGCCCAGGAAGCCAGCAAGGCGGCGCAGGAAGCGGCCCAGAAAGTGACTACGGAAGCCGCCAAAGCGGTGGAAGCCGCCAAGGAAAGCGCCGCGGCCGCCCAGCGGCAGATGCAGGGTCAGGTCGATCAGGCCGGCCAGCCAGCGGCGGCTCCGGCTCCTGCTGCGGCCCCAGCCGGGAAATAAGCCAGGGAGTTGATTTGCGGGGCCTGCGTTAGATGGCCCCATGTGGATTATAATCCGGGGTGTTTATCGCCCCGGACTATTTTATGGATATGGATACAGGCAGTCAGCGTCAGCCTGGCGTTTAGCCTGGCTGAGCGCAAGCGTCCTCTCAGCTCTCGAAACTGGCCTCTATCACGAATATATGCCCGTCCACGGTGAAAGGCATCGCCACCACAGGGCCTTTGGTGACGCTTTCGATCTCGTGCCCCTTGCCGGAAATGATCGTCGGTATGCCCGCCTCGAACACGATGCCAAGTTCGGCAAGCCTTCGCCGCGCGTCACCGCTTATCATGTTGGTCAGTTCGCCCACGGCGTCCCGGATGTCACCGTTGACCTCCGTATAAGTCTCCCCGAGCATGGAACCGACGATCTTGCATGCCGCCTCCGTTGTCAGCGAGATTACGATGGCTCCCCGTTTCGCCCCGGTGAGGCCGATGATCCCCGAAATGTCGCCAATGGAGCGTTTGTCGGTCTTCAAGAACGGTTTGCCAGGCTCCGGGGTTATCATGGCCATGGTGGACAGGACGTTGATGGTGGCCTGCAGGAACGGATTGATATACTCGGATTTCATTGAACGTCTCCAGCAAAAATGTCACGCATGGCCATATGATAGCAAGGAAACACGTTTCCCTCTTTGATACGGCGCGAATGTTATTAATTCCCCACCAGGCCAGAATGCGCCCGAAAGCGCTCCACCCCAAAAGCTTGCTTTAATCAGGCAACAATGATATCTGATCCGGTGAATTTCCAAAACAATTATTTAAAGCCCCCCGCCTCTTCGATCCTGCCGACCGCCTTGTCCACAAGCGTGATGAAATCTTCACGCTGGGCCGGTTCGAGCTTGTAAAGAAGGTCAGCGGCGATCCGGTCCGGAATCCGCTCCATCAGGCGGGCCAGGGCGGTTCCCTTGTCCGCAAGCTCTATCCAGCTTTTGCGCTTGTCCCCCTGGTCCTGATGGCGCTTCAAAATGTCCTTTTTCACAAGCCCGGCGATAAGCCATGTGGTGGTGGAGGCGGGGATTCCAAGGGACGAGCCGATGGAGCCGATGGTTATTTTGCCTTTTCCGGCCACAAGCTTTAAGACTTTACGTTCCGAGTGGGAAAGCTCCCGGGTCAACAAAGGGAGCGTTGATTCTATGGAGGCGTACCTGTCCACAATCAGATTGATCAGCTTGCCGACTTTTTCAGATTCCTTTGTAGGTTGCACGTCATTATTCCAATAATTAAATCAAAGGCGATAAAGGCGTTACGGCAATTGTAAATAAACGATACGCAAAAAACGGCTTACCGCTTAAATTAACAATCCGAATAAATCTTACAAAAAAATGAATGAAAAGAAAAGAGTTTTTCTAATCGGAGGCGCATCTCCAATATTTGGCGGCGAGTGATTCGCTGGAAGGATTGATTTGGCGGGCCGGTGTGGCTATATTCAAAGAGCGGCTTTGCGGTTGGCCGCGCATTGATTGGTGGACAAGCTTGGTGGCATGAAAATGATTATTGGAGTTATTTCCGACACTCATGACCGGGTGAACGCCATTGAAAAGTCGGTGGAGATATTTAACGCAAAGGGTGTGGACGCCGTGCTGCATTGCGGCGATTTTGTGGCCCCCTTCGCGCTTGCGCCGTTTAAAAAGCTGAAGGCCCCGTTCTATGCCGTATTTGGCAATAACGACGGCGAGAAGGAAGGTCTGTTTAAGCTGTTCGACGAAGCCGGATGGAGCTTAAAGCCGCGTCCATGGCTGTTCGAACTGGATGGAACGCGCATAGCGATGCTTCACGAGCCCGCCCCGATAGCGGAAATAGTGAGGGATGAAAGGGCTGATCTGATAGTTTTCGGCCACACGCACGAGGCGTTATGCGAAGAGCGCAACGGGATAATGATAGTAAATCCAGGGGAGGGTTGTGGATGGGTGAAGAAGAGATCGACCCTGGCGACAGTCGATTTGGCCTCCAGGACCGCCCAAATAGAGAGCATCTTTCCAGAGGGGGAGCATATAAAATAGCAACAAATAGATTGAATTATATGATAATAATAAGATAATAACCATTCATTGCTATACATTAATTATATTTATTTAAAACAATTTAACATGAAATACTAATAACCTGTAATATATGGCTAATTTAATAAAATTTTAAATAATTATTGACAATTAGCTCCCATTCATGCTAACTTTGACAACACTTGAATCTTATTCAGATTTGTTAGAAGAAAGACTGGCAAAAGGTGGGCTTAATGTCATCGGTAAACCGGAAAGACCTGAAGAAGAACAACGTTAGGCATATCCGCGAATCGAAGATGATGAGCAAGGCGGAACTGGCCAGGAAGACAGGTCTGTCGGTGCAAACGATCGACCGGGTGGAAAAGGGCTACTTTTGCAGGCTGGACACCAAGCGGAAGATTCTTCTGGCCCTCGGGCTGGATTTGGACGGCCGGTCCGGCGTGTTTTATGAGGACTGACTTTCTTTTGGAGATGATTTAAAGTGCTTTCCTCGCTTTTGCACAAGCCGTTTTTGGGGATTGACATAGGTTCGAGCTCCGTAAAGCTGGCTTTGCTCAAATCTTCCAAGCGCGGCCATGAGCTTTTGAATTTCGGGATGGCCCCTCTGCCTTTGGACGCGATAGTGGACGGCGAGGTGGAGAATCCGGGCGCCATAACCGACGTTATAAAGAACCTGATCAAGGCCGAAAAGGTCCCATCTTCAATAAAAGGCTGTGTTTTCTCGGTCTCCGGCCAGTCGGTGATAATAAAGAAGATAACCGTGCCGCTGATGAGCGAGGACGACCTTGCCGAGTCCATCCAGCAGGAGGCGGAGCAGTACATACCGTTTGACATAGACGAAGTCAACGTGGACTTCCAGATTGTCAAATGCGAAGGGCCGATACCGAAAAAAGGGGAGAAGCCGGCCGAGAACGAGGACAGGCAGATGGACGTTCTGCTTGTGGCCGTCAAAAAGGAGATCATCGCGCAGCAAAGCGAGATACTCCAGAACGCCGGGTTGAAGCCTTCGGTGGTGGACCTGGACGTTTTTGCCATAGAGAACGCCTTTGAGATGTCGTATGGGCTTGACGTGGACGACACCGCCGCCCTGGTGAACATCGGCGCGGCCGTCACCAACGTGAACATAATAGAGAACGGCATCACCGCCTACACCCGGGACATCCTGGCCGGCGGGAACAAAATCACGGAGTTCGTCCAGAAAAAGATGAGCGTCGGGTTCAAGGACGCTGATAAATACAAGCTTGGTGTGCTCGACGAAGGGATGAGGCGCGAAAACGTGATTCCCCATGTGAAAGCCGGCCTGGCCGAGCTTTGCGAGGAGCTTCGCAAGACTTTCGAGATGTACCAGCGCACTTCCGAAGGGAGGGTGCGCCGTGTGCATCTTTCCGGCGGATCGGCGATGATCGAAGGGGTGGAGACGATTGTCGGCCAGGAGATCGGGCTGGCGTGCGACGTGGTCAATCCCTTCCGGAACATCAAGTTCAACCCAAAAGTGTTCGACCCGGAGTATATAGAGAAAATAGCTCCCATGGCGGTAGTGGCCGTGGGGCTCGCCATGCGCCGGTTGGACGACAAAACTTTGCCATAATCGAGGCGTTACCAGAACATGATAAGGATCAACCTTCTAGCCGACCGCCACGCCAAGGAAAGGCTGCTTATCCAGCAGCAGGTGGTGATGGGGGCGCTTATCATCCTGGGGGCGATTTTGCTTTGCGGATTCTGGTGGAGCGCCAAGGCCGGCCAGATAAGCGACACCAACGGAAAAATCGAGCAGGCCAAAAAAGAGCTGGACACGCAAAAGAAGATCCGCGAGGAAGTTTCGCGGATGGAGGAGCAGGAGAAGAGGCTTTCGGCCATCATGCGCGCAATCGAGATGCTCATGGACTTCAAGCGCGGCCCGGTGGTGTATCTGGACAACCTGAACGTGGCCCTGCCTACGGAGATATGGCTGACGAACATAGCCGATACGCGCGGCGCGGTCACCATCCAGGGTTATTCGTTTTCGAATACGGCTGTGGCAAGGCTTATGAAGAGCCTGAGCGAGACCGGCCAGTTCTTCAACGTGGACTTGAAGGAGATCACGCAGGCGACCATCGGCAACGAGACGCTGATGAAGTTCACGGTGTCCGGGCTCACCTCCATGGGGGTGAGGATCGCCGAGGAAGACAAGAAAAGGGCGGAGGCGGAAGCGGCCAGCAAGGCAAAGAAGGCCGGGGCCCCAGCCGCGAAGAAAGAAGGCAAGGAGTGAGGCTTGTGACCAAGGCAAAAACGAAGCTGGAGAGGCGATAGTGGATCTCGACAAGCTTTTTGAGAAGATACCGTACGACAAACTGTACCCGGTGCCCAACTGGCAGCGTTTTGCGGCCATATTCGGGGTGGCGGCGGTGGTCGTTGGATTGTTTTACTTCATCGTCATAAGCGGCCAGGACGAGGAAATCGGCAGGCTGGAAGAGTCCCTTTCCAAGATACAAAAGGAAGTGGAGGACAACAAGGCGCACGCCAGCAAGCTGGAGAAGCTCAAGGAAAAGATCGCCAAGCTGGAGGTGTCCAGGCAGGAGGCGTCAAAGCAGCTTCCCAGCGAAAAGGAGATACCGGAGCTTTTGGAGCAGATATCAAACATAGGCATGCAGAGCGGCCTGCAGTTCATAACGTTCAAGCCGGCTCCCGAGGTGATGAGGGAGTTTTACGCGGAGGTGCCGGTGAACATTGAGGTGGTCGGCAAGTTCCACAACATGCTCATGTTTTTTGACGAGATAGCCAACCTCCCCAGGATAGTGACCATCGGCGACATAAAGATACTGGCCGCCGCGAAGAGTGGGCAGGTGCAGTCCGGCAAACAGCCGGCGGCCGGCTCCCAGGTGCAGTTAAACTGCATGGCCACAACGTACCGGTTTGTGGAATCGGCCGCCCCCGGCGACGGCAAAGGCAAGAGTGCCGGGGCTCCTCCCGCTGCTGCGGCTCCACCTGGCATGCCAGGCGCTCCTGTCGCCGCTCCGGCTCCCGCTCCTGCGGCCGCCTCGCCCGCTCCTGCGGCCGCCGCGTCGGCTCCTGCGACGGCCCCTGCGGCGGCTCCACCGACGCCTATAGCTCCAGCTCCGGGGGCGAAATGATGAAATCGCACGGACACAAAATGATGGCCCGGACAATGTTCAACTCAGGTTCGCGGTTATGAATGGTAAGGCAATAATCGGGGTGGCGGCCGCGGCCGCGCTGGCGCTGCTGGTCTATTTCCAGTTTTTCAAGGGCGCTTCGGAGGACGACACGGCCAACGTGCGCGCTTCTTTCAACTCATTCACGCTCGGGCTGGCGTCGTCCAACCCTGTGATGACGCAGGTGTTCATTTCGCAGGGTTTTTCCGACACCAAGATTGGCAAGGAAGACTTCATGAAGATGCTTGGCATCAGGCGCAAGCTTTACAACGCGGTGATCACCTCCGTGACGATGCAGGGGGACTTCTCCTCCATCTCCTACAACAGGACGGAAGTGCGAGGGGACGACGGCGACTCGCTCAACTCCAAAATCAACGGCGAGACATGGATACGCGACAAGGAAAAGCCGGGCATGTGGAAGCTTTACAAGCTTGCCGACAACGACACGTGGTTCCGCTCGCTGGAGATACCGGTGAAAAGGGCCATGGTGGAAGTGAAAAAGGACACACGCGTGCTCGGCACGCTTGAAGGGGAACAGGGCAAGTCCGCGGCCATGAAGCCCGGGGACAGGTATGCTTCAATCGGCAGGCGCGATCCGTTCAGGTCGCTTGTGTCGGTGGGCGGCGCCGAGGTCGAAGGGGTCTCCGTGGACCTTTGCGAGCCGGACAGGCCAAGGGAGCTTCTGGAGGGATACGACCTGGAGTCGCTGCGGCTGACAGGCATAGTCACAAGCGACAAGGGGCCGGCCGCGCTCATCGAGACGCCGGACGGCAAGGGATACACCGTTTACAGTGGAATGTACCTGGGCAGACGGTGCGGCAAGGTTATGGAAATGCAGTCCGACTTCGTCCAGCTAAAAGAAAAGATAAGGAAGCCGGGAGCCGCGCCGGGCGTTTATTCGACCATTGACACTATATTGCAACTCAGACGAGAGGAGGGTTGATCCGTGATTAGGTTTCCCAAGGGGTCGGTGATAATCTACCTCGCTCTGTCGCTGGCCGCCGTCTCGTGCGCCGGCGGAAAAGAGGTTACGAAGGCCGATGAGACGAAACCGGCCGAGACGGTGTCGGCGTCCGTCAGGGATTTGTCCGCGTTTGGGTCTGGCGGCAAGGTTGAAGTCACCCTGGAGGCGGACGGTCCGATCCAGTACACCGCCTTCAAGCTTAGCGAGCCAAACAGGCTCATAGTGGACATGACCAGGGTGGACATGTCCATGTACCAGGCGCCTATCGACGTCAACCATGATCCTGTGAAGAGCATCCGGCCCTTCTATTTCGCGAAGACGAACGATTCGCGAATAGAGATAGACCTGGCCGGAGACGTGAACTATGAGGTGGACGATTCGTCCGCCGGCAAGCTTAAAATCACACTGGCCAAGGCCGACACCGCCGCCACGGCGTCAGTAAAGGCCGGGGACACGCCTGCGGCCCCGGTTGAAGCAAAGCCCGCCGCCAAGGAGCCTTTGGAACCAGCGGTGGCCCGGACAGAGGCGCCCAGGGAAGTGAAAGAAAACGCGGAAGCGAAGGTGGAAGCGCCCGTTGCTCCCGCGCAGACTGTGGCGGAAGCCGTTGCGCCCGCGTCGGAGCCCCTGCGCGAGGGGATAAACCAGATTGTGGACGTGCAATTTTCCAGGCTGGACAAGAAGCTGGGCCGCATCGAGATAACGATGGCCAAGCCGGAGCCTTCCTATGAATTGCTCAGCAGGGCGAACATGAACAGGCTTACGCTCGACCTGCCCAACACCATAATGGACAAAAAGGACGAAAAGCTCATCAACGTCAACCTGGAGCAGTCCAGGATAAAGAACGTGGCGGTGTTCCAGTTCCGCGGCGGCAAGGCGCCCGTTTCAAAGATCGTCGTCAACCTTGACGAGATGACCCGCTACAACATTTCAAGCAAGGCCAACAAGATAATATTCGAAGTGGGCGACGAGGCGGTGATGGCGATGGCCACGATGGCCGCGGGCAAGCAGCCGGAGGAGGATGAGATGATCGGCGCCGGAGAAGTTGTATTCACCGGGGCCAAGATATCGCTGGACTTCCAGAAGGCGGACATCCACAACATAATAAGGATACTCGCCGACGTGGCCGGGCTGAACATCATCACCTCCGACAAGGTGAAGGGGCAGGTGACCATAAAGCTAAAGAACGTGCCCTGGGACCAGGCGTTGGACGTGATAATGAGGAATAACGGGCTGGGCAAGAAACAGGAAGGCAACATTGTCCGCATCGCCACGCTCGACGAGATACAGAAAGAGAGCGAGTCGCTTCTGAAGGCCCAGGAGGCCGAGTCCAAGAAGGCCCCGCTGTTCACCAGGGTGTTCGAGGTGAACTACGAGTCCTCCGAGAAGATGAAGAAGAACCTGGACTCTATGAAGAGCGAGCGCGGCAAAGTGGAGATCAACGAGCGGACCAACACCCTGATTATCCAGGACACGAAGGAAAAGCTCGAGGAGATGGCCAAGCTTATAGACAAGCTGGACAAGAAAGAGTCGCAGGTGCTCATCGAGGCCAAGATAGTATCGGCCACCCATGACAAGGTCAAGGGGCTGGGCATCCAGTGGGGCGGGCATTCGAACACCACCACGGCCTACGGATTCCCCAACACCATAGGGATCACCGGCGGCACGGGGATTTCCACCCCGAACGTCACCGCCAACGGCGGCGGCTCCGCGGTCTATCTGCCGATCAGCGCCGGCGCCGGCGGTGCGATAGGCGGGTTCGGGCTGTCACTCGGAAGCGTGAACGGCACGGCCCTTCTGGACGCGAAGCTGCTTATGCTTGAAGAGAACAGCGAGGCGGTGATAATATCGAACCCGAAGATCACCACCATGAACAACAAGGAAGCGATAATCGAGTCCGGCCAGGAAGTGCCGTACCAGACCACCTCCGCCGAAGGGACGAAGACCGAGTTCAAGAAGGCTGTGCTTTCATTGAAGGTGACGCCCCATATCACGCCGGACAAGCACATGAGGCTGACGCTTCAGGTGAACAAGGACAGGCCGTTGAGCGGCAGCCCGCCGCCGATCGAGACGCGCATGGCCAAGACAGAAGTGCTGGTGGCCGACGGTGAGACCGCCGTGCTCGGCGGGTTGTTCGAGGACAGTTCCAACTCGTCAAGTCAGCAGTTGCCCGGGCTCGGGAACATTCCGGGGCTTGGATGGCTATTCAAGAACAAGTCAACCACCAACAACAATCAGGAGCTCCTGATATTCATAACTCCTAAGATTGTGGACTGAAATAAGGGGGCCGGAAAAATGGTAATGACCGTCAACTGGAAAAAACTTCTGATACTTGGGCTTTTAATGCTCGCGCCGCTGATGCTGGCCAGGTGCGGCACGGCGGCTGACTCCAATTCAGCCAGCAGCACGGTGGGGCCGAAGGGGCCGACATCCCCCAGCAAGTATTACTTTGACCTGACCGCGGCGTCATTGGTTGTCACAACCAGCGGCACCGCGTACTACGAAGTCAGGGTGTGGGACTCCAACGGAAACGCGGCGGGGAACGTAAATGTGACTTTCAGCGGCGATTTTGAGACGTCCGGAAACACCCTGACCACCGGGATAACAGGCATTGACGGGATCACCGGGATGGGCATTTCGGTCAAAGGCTCCGCCGGGACTGTCATGTACCTTACGGCGTCGGTGGAGAACCTTTCGTTGACCATACCGGTGCAGGTCGTCTCGACCAAATGACGATGCCGGCAAGGCGCTGGTGACTGTGAGGAGTTTTACGGGGCGTGTCGAATTAGGCGAGCGCTCCTATGAGATACAGATAGGCGATGGGCTGATCGGCGCGAAGGCCGGCGGCCTTATCGCGCGGCTCGGGCGGCGGGCGATGATAGTGTCCAACCGCCGGGTGTTCGGTCTGTACGGCGGAAAGCTTGCCGAAGGGCTTGAAAAAGCCGGTGTACGATGGGAAAAGACGCTCCTTGCCGAGGGGGAGCGGTACAAGACGATAGAGTCGGTCATGGAAATTCATGACAGGCTGATTGAAGGCAAGTTTGGCCGGGACGGCCTGTTGATAGCTTTGGGCGGCGGAGTTGTCGGCGATATAGCCGGATTCGCGGCGGCGACGTATATGCGGGGCGTAAAGATCGTGCAGGTCCCGACGACGTTGCTTTCGCAAGTGGACAGTTCGGTGGGAGGGAAGACAGGAGTCAACCACCCGCTGGGGAAGAACATGATCGGAGCGTTCCACCAGCCCAGCCTGGTGATCGCGGACACGGGAACGCTGGCGACGCTGCCCAAAAAGGAGATTTTGGGAGGCGCCGCGGAGATAATAAAGTACGGATGCATAGCCTCCGCGGGATTCTTCAGGTACCTGGAGAAGAACATTGAGAAACTGGTTGGGCTGGACTCGGCGACTGTGAAATACGCCGTCCGCAAGTCCTGCGCGATAAAGGCCGAAGTGGTGGCCGGGGACGAGCGGGAGGCTGGCCGGAGGGCGATATTGAACTTTGGCCACACGATAGGGCACGCCGTTGAGGCGTTGACCGGGTATAATAAGTACGTCCACGGCCACGCCGTGGCGATGGGAATGGCGGCCGCGGCCGCGCTTTCCGCGCTTAAAGGGACTTTAAAGGAAAAGGAGTTTGAGAGGATAACAAGCCTGATACGCCGCGCGGGGCTTCCGGCCAGATTGCCAAAAGGGCTGGATGAAGATTCGCTCTGGAACGCCATGGAGCGGGACAAGAAAGCGAAAGAAGGCGCGGTCCGGTTTGTTCTTCTTGAAGGGATAGGAAACAGCGGCGTCCGGGCCGATGTAATGCGCGAAGAGGTCTTCGCGGCGGCGCGGATGCTGGGATAAACATAGACCGGAGCGTAACTTAAGAACGCCCACAGTGAAACCTTTACTATTAAAGGGGTGATAAGAAAGATGAGCAGGAAGAGGCCTTGGGGCAAGACCGGAATACTTCTGACGGCGGCGCTGGCGCTTTGCGTGGCGGGGCTTTTGGGCTCTTGCGGCGGCGCCCTCAAGTCCGAAAGCGTGCCCAACGCGGGGACCGCCGGGAGCATGACGTTGACCGTCAGCGGCAACGTGGCAAAGGATTCCGAAGGCCGGTACATGATACGGGCCAACGGAAAGGACACCATCGAGTTCATCGCGACGGTCAAGGGCCTTTCGTCGCTTGTCGGCTTTTACGTCCCCACCGGATGGGGTACGTTCGGCGGTGGAACCTTGTCCAACTCGGACGGCTACACGTACTTCCAGGCGGACAAAAGCGGCAAAGTGCGCGCCCAATTGATGGCCGGGACGAACAAGGGGAGGTTCGACCTGCGCGCCAAGTCCATGGACGTGGAGGTGACATTGCCTCTCTCCTTCGAATTCGCCACATGCACGATTCTGCCGAGCACACAGACCATACACGAAGTGAGCATTCCGGTGGCGTATGCGGCCCGGGGTTGCGTGCTGCCGATGGAATGGTTCGTCAGCCTTCCCCTTTCGGTCGGCTACTACAACACATACGATGACTGGATAGACATCTACATCACCGATGTCAATACCATCACAACAGGCCAGACAGTGTCAATAACAGCGATAGACTCTGAAGGCAACATTCCAACGGCGGCGTCCCTTGTACTTTCGGCGACGCAGTGCACAGCGGCGACTATCACCGTGTCGCCGACGGCTCCGGCGGCAGGTGTTAACAACTACGTTTCGGTGATTGTGGTGGATCCCGCCAACAATGGGGCGTCCAGTGTGGACTTGGTGGTAAGCGGCTTTGCTAATGGCACGTTGACCCTGACCCAGTGGGGCGGGGAGGGTGTGTTCCAGGGCAATTACACTATCCTGGCGGCCGACGCCGCGGTGGGTAACGTGTTCACATTCACATACTCCGGCACTGCGGGATCCTGCACAGGCACTGCTGTGTCGGCGACCGCCACCGTGGCATAACGGCAAGCTTCAAGTTATCCAAAGACCGGGGGTCCGAAAGGATCCCCGGTCTTTTTTTAAACCGCCGTCAGGTTGCGATTGATTGCCCGCAAGTTGCCAGCGTCTCATTCCAATAACCTGCTAAAATGTCCGCATGAAGACCGTTGACAGGTACATCATCACCGAGTTCGGCAGGATATTCCTGCTCGCCCTGGTGACGCTAATGGCATTTTACGAGATGGTGGTGTTCCTGGACATGGTGGGCTATTTCGTGAAATTCCACGCCACCTCGGACATGGTGTTCCGCTACATGCTGTTCCGGGCGCCCATGGCGGTGTTCCACGTCACCCCCATCTGCGTGCTGCTGGCGGCGCTTTTGACCATGGGGAGCATGTCGCGCTACAGCGAGCTTGTGGCCATGAAGGCCTGCGGGATGAGCATGCCGCGCATCGCCGCGCCGATCCTGGCGGTCTGCGGGCTTATCTGCCTGCTGTCATTTTTGGACAGCGAATACCTTTTCCACATCTCCGCCAAGGAATCCAACCGCATCTACTATGAGGAGATAAAGAAACAGCCGCGCAAGGGGCTTTTCTCCAACGAGATGGTCTGGTACAAGGCGGACGACGGCTCCATCTGGAACATCGGCCATCTGGACATGGGCAAAAGGGAACTGCGCGACCTTTCCATTTTCAGCTTCGATCCCACCGGCTCGCGCGTGGTCCTGCGGGCAACGGCCAGGGAGGGGAAGGTGACGAACGGATCGTGGACTCTCAACGGTTATTCGGAGCGGCGCTTTTTGCCCGGAGGAGGGTTTGAGGAGAAACATTGGGAGACATACACCTCGCCGGCGAACATGATAACCCTGGGGGACCTGGACAAGGTCCAGCTCGACCCGGAGGAGATGAATTTAATCCAGATCCGGGAATACATCCGTGAAATAAAAAGCAAAGGGTACGACTATACCCGGCACGTTGTGGACATGCACGCGAAAGTGGCGTTTCCGCTGATAAGCATCGTGATGCCGTTGATCGCCATACCGCTTGGTGTGCGGTCAAGCAGGGCAGGGGGGGCGCTGGTGGGGATAGGCGTGGCGGTGGTCACAGGCGCGCTTTTCTGGTTTTCATTCTCGATGGCGGTGGCGTTCGGCCAGGCCGGCAGGATACCGCCGGAATTGGCGGCATACGGTTCCCACATCGTCTTCGCCGCCGCCGGATTCGCCATGCTGCTGCGCTCGGAGAGAGGTTGATAGTCCGGCAACATCACGCTTGTAAAATAAAAAAGCGCCGGGCCAAATGGCCCGACGCCTATAACCGTCAGATGACTACTTTTCAACCCCGGCTTCCCTGAGCGCCCTGGCCGCCTTTTCAGAGCCGATCTTGCGAAGGGTGTTTATCGAGACCTGTTTGGTGAGTTGGTCGGAGCCTTTGAGGGTTTTGGCGATAAAATCGGTGGCGCCGTCTCCCTGGCTTCTGCCTAACGCCTGAATGGCGCCCCAACGCAGTGAGGGCTGATCCTCCGCAGTCGAAACGGCGGCGGACTTCAGGTACTCTGTGGTTTTACCATCGGTGAAATAGCCCAGCGCGTCAATGGCCCGGACACGTTTGAAGATGATCACCTCCGGGTCGGCGGCGATCTGTTTCAACGCCTCGGCGGCGTCCGGCCCGGTGTTCTTTATGGCCTGTTCATCGGCCACATAATGGCGGTCGGAAAACAGGGCCAGCAGTTTGTCCTTGGCGCCATCGGCGGCCAAGGCCGGAATGGCGGTCAGCAGGGCGGCGGCTATAATCAAAAGTCTCGATATGGACTTCATCGAATCTCTCCTTATGTATTATATGTTAACGGACAAGAATGGCGCGCTGGAGAACCCCCTTCTGACCGGCGGTCAGCGTCTCCTGGGTCACGCCGTCCCCGCTGATCCAGAACATCAGGTTCGTGCCGTCGGGGCAATTGGCCGGGCTTGGCTTCTCTCCGGCGTGACATTCCGGGGTGTCGGATATGGGGTCATAGGTCTTCCCATCACTCTCTGACGGGTGGAATAACCCCAGAAAGTGGCCCAGTTCGTGGGCGGCTGTTTCGGCGGCGATCCGCAACATATCAGCGCTCATTTTCGTAAGACCGCCGAAGGTGGATAGGATCACGCCGGAGTGGGGCGTGCCGGCCACAGGTGGCCCGGGGATGCCGCCGGAGATTCCCAAAGTCCCGCCTCCAGAGCCGATGGCGTTAACGAAAACCAGGTGGGCGTAGTCTTCGGCGTTGGGGCCATAGCCGCCGGTCTGGGCGAAAAGCCTGTCCATGGCGTCATATTGTCCGTTGCCGTCGCTGTCTGTGTCGGCGACGATGGTATCGGCCGAATCAATGACGGTGTACTTGTAGGAGACCGTAATCCCGGCGTTTGCGTATATACGGGCGAAGTTTGCCAGCATGTTTTGCAACGTGGCGTCGGTCTGCGGATCGGCGATATCGGTCTGGGATACCAGTATGACGTTCACCTTCAGCGTCGAGCCGGGGGTGGACTTCCAGAAAACCCACCGGTTCTGGATGGAGCAACCGGAGCAACCCATTGTGTAGTTCCATGTTCCGGCCACGGTGGCCGGTGTGTCGCTATAAGGAATCGCGCTCGAGAGAGTGGAGCGGGGCTCGTTAGAAAAAATAGTGGCGTTGCTGGCTGGCCAGTTCACTCCATCCGGGCCGGTGAGCGCGGTAAGCTCCACCATTCTGGCCCCCGGTCCGCCGTTACCCACCAGATGAACCATGATGGCTCCCGATGGTATGTCAAATGTTCCGGAGTCCGATGAAAGCGTTGCCGAATCCATGTAAATCGCGCTTCCGCCGGTGGGGCCCGCCGAATCCATGGCACGCGAGTTTCCGCCGGAGGAGTCAAAGGAGGAGGTCGTAGTTGAAGAGCCCGATCCGCTACCGCACGACGCCACAAACAGCGCCAGCGCCGTCACTGCTGTAATAAGAAGTCGTGATGATAACATCTTGTAATACTCCTTTGCCTGCTAAATTGAGTCAATCCCTTTTTTAGTTGAAACTCCCGGCATGACCGTCACGCCGCTTTCACCATTATCTTCCCCGCCAGAGCCCGTTTCATGATCTCACGCAGTTCTGGCAGGTGTTTATAACCGCTCACTTTCCTCAACCTGGG
>JACRLM010000029.1 GCA_016235255.1 Nitrospinota bacterium
TAGCGGCCCTTGATTTTCGCAAGGTATTCTTTTCTGGCGCTTTTGCCCATATTCCATGCTCCCTTCGGTTACATGAAACATGAGGCATCGAATCATTTTCGCCTAATTCTTCGGTTACTTTTAATATGAGGCAATTCGCGGCTTTGGAAATGGGGATGACCAGCGCTTGCATTATGATACATTCTAACCCCCTTTACGTTTCAATGCCATAGCTCAAAAGGCTAAGAATAAGCAGGGGGTGGCAGGTCGCCCATAGGCGGCCTGTCATGGTATCATCGTAAAACCGTGGCGGCGGGTGGATAACGTTGCATTAGGCCGCCGCCGGTGTTACGCTTTCAGGCTTTGCCATAGACTAAAACATGCGGTGAGGAAGATGAAAAAGGGATTGTTGAACGTGGCGGTGGTGGGGGCCACCGGGGCCGTGGGCGAAGAGATGACCAGGATACTGGAGGAACGCAAGTTCCCGGTGGGTGAATTCCTGCCGCTGGCCTCGGCCAGGTCCGCGGGCAAAGCGGTCACGTTCAAGGGGGAAGAGTACGAGGTGGAGGAGCTTACCCACGATTCGTTCGACGGGATTGATATCGCTCTTTTCTCCGCCGGGGCCTCCCGCAGCCTGGAATTCGCCCCCGCCGCCGTGGACGCGGGCGCCGTGGTGGTGGACAACTCCAGCGCATACAGGATGGACCCGGGAACGCCCCTTGTCGTCCCCGAGGTCAATCCTCACGCGATAAAGCTGCACAAGGGGATCATCGCCAATCCCAACTGCTCCACCATCCAGATGGTGGTGGCGCTAAAGCCCTTGCACGATTACGCCAGGATAAAGAGGATCGTGGTGAGCACCTACCAGTCGGTCTCCGGCACCGGCAAGAAGGCCATTGACGAGCTGGACCGGCAGACCCGGGACATTTTCAACATGCGCGAGGTGACGGCGAAGGTGTACCCATACCAGATCGCTTTCAACTGCCTGCCGCAGATAGACTCGTTCCTGGAGACCGGCTACACCAAGGAAGAGCAGAAAATGGTCAACGAGACGAAGAAAATAATGGAGGACGACTCCATAAAGGTCTCCGCCACCACCGTGCGCGTGCCGGTGTTCTACGCCCATTCCGAATCGGTGAACGTGGAATTTGAGCGCCCCATATCGCCGGACAAGGCGCGGGAGCTGCTCTCAAACGCCCCGGGGGTGGAGCTTCGGGACGATCCGGCAAAGCAGATATATCCGCTGGCCATAGACGCGGCCGGGAAGGACCCAACATATGTGGGCCGCATAAGGCTGGACGACACGGTGGAGCATGGTTTGAACATGTGGATCGTGGCGGACAACATCCGCAAAGGCGCCGCCCTTAACGCCGTTCAGATAGCGGAGATTTTGCGGCAGCAGTAAGGGCGCGCCACAACGCTTCACCTTTTGTTCTGCTTCCCCGTGGTCGCCTGACCACGGATTTTTATTTCAGCTTCCCCTGCAGTCGGTAAGAGGAAACTTTTTCACCACAGAGACACGGAGACACAGAGGGAAGAATAATTTCATCTCCGTGCCTCTGAGCCTCTGTGGTTAATATAATTCTTCAGCTTCCCCATTGCCAAGATTTGGCGCTAGGGGTAATTACCACGCTGATATCGTCTTTCAAGCCTTCTGGCCTTCCGTTCCAAGGCGGCGGCGTCTTTGGCCATCTTTTCCATGTTCTTGTCATGGAGCTTTTGGGCCTGCGGGGCGCGCCACGGCGGCTCCTCCCGCCTGGGATGTCCGGATTTTAACGCAGGGCCGAAAACGAAAAAGAGCGCGGCGAATATCGCGATTATCGCCCAGAATTCCTGCAAGGGGGTCCACATCTCTCCGCTGTTATTCTTGGCGGCCACCTCCGGTGAGTTTAAGTGTCCCTCGATTTTCTCTTTCAACCCACCCAGGTAAAACAGCGTGGCCGCGCCCGACATCGAAAAATAGATGAACGACCACGCCACGTACTTGTCCGGCTTGGCCATCGTTTCGGCCGCGTGTTCGGTCAGCGGCGGGCTGATATGGGCGATTTTCTCTATCGCATCGGGGGTCAGGCCGAAATCCGGCGTCGGGAACGGCGCCTGGATCATAAAGGCGGCCAGCATCAGTAAAAAGTGGACCAGCGACCACGCGAAAAGGAATCCCCCCTGGGCCTCCTTGCTGGTCATCATCGATGCGGAGGTGCGGTTCACCATCAGCGCCAGAAGCGACAGTATGGGCCACGCCTCGCCGGTCAACCGGGCGAAATCGGTCCCAAAACCGATGACGAACAGATAGGCGATGATCCCGGCGGCGATATACCTGAAAACCGGCGTTCTGAAAAGCATGAACGCGAAACTCATGAACCAGCCGGAGAGTATGGCGAAGAACTCCAGGGTGATGATGGCCTCCACCCGGACCGGATTGAGGTGGCTGGCCGGTGAAAGCGGATTTGTCCAGAATGCGAAAATCGCCAGAGCTATGAGGAAATCGGGCGCCGCCTCGGCGAAGCTTGCCAGCGTGGCCCTGGGGGGAGGGAATCCGGCGCTCTGCTCGTCTTCTTCTGGTTTCATTGAATGGGCTTAATAAGTATGTGGGCAATTATAGCGCGAGTGGAGGGCGCCGGGGAAACCGGCCGGGCCTCAGAGGCGCCGGAGAGGGCCGAAGTTGAATCGTTCCGCTTAAAGCGCCGCGGTCAGCGCCCTATGCGGTTGAGGCACTGGCGCCAGCCGTCATGCGCACCGACGACCTCGAATCCCACGGCGTATTTGCCGCCGCTGATGGGCTCCCTGTTCTTGCACAGCACGGTGAATACCTGTTCCACGCCGCCTGTGATGGAGCTTCGGGCCTTGCAGTCGTAATTAACGCCGTTCTCGGGGAAGAAATGCGCCACCCCCTTGAAACCTCCGGCGCTCACGTCGTGCACGGCGCACTGCGCCCACTGGCCGTCTATGTTCACCTCCAGGTACTTTATCCCGTCCCCGTCCAGATAAACTTTCTTGAGGGCCACGGCGTAGCGCCTGTTCCGGCGTTTTTCGTCCGGGTATGGCCTGGAGTTCTCAAGATACGAGCAGACGCGGTTCCTGCCGCCGCTTTTCGCCCGGTACAGCGCCTTGTCCGCCAGGCTGATAAGTTCGGAGGCTGTCCCCACGCAGGCCGGGTATGAGCACACCCCCACGGAGATGGTGACCGGGTGCGATCCATCCGCCCATTCGACCGCCATTTCGCGCTCCACGATGGACCTGATCTTTTCCGAAAGCTTCATCGCGTCGTCCAGGTCCGCGTCCGGGAGGATCAGGATGAACTCTTCGCCGCCGTACCTGGCGGCTATGTCCCCCTTGCGCGTGTTCTCCAGGATGATCTTACCCAGGCGGGCCAGCGCTTCGTCGCCGGCGTGGTGGCCGAAGCGGTCGTTCACGCTTTTAAAATAGTCCACGTCAATTAGCGCAAGGGAGAAGAACGCGCCGCTGCGGTCGTTGGAGGCGAGGGCCTTTTCAAGGGCGTTTATGAAGTAGCGGCGGGAGTATAGCCCCGTGAGCGCGTCGGTGATGGCCTCGGTCTCTATTTTCTTGAACAGTTTCACCTTCTCGAGCATGGAGGCTATGTGCAGCGCCGCGGCGGTGAAGAACAGAATGTCGCTCTTGGAGAAAGCCTTGGGCTTTGGCTTGTGGATGTTGAACACCCCCATCGCCTCCCCCCTGTTGTCCAGCAGCGGTATGGAAAGCAGCGACCCGATGTCGTGCCGCGCCCCCATGTAATTCAAGTAGCGCTTGTCCTTGGAGGTGTCTTGCACCAGGATCGGTCTTTTCTTTTTCACCGCAAGGCCGCTTATCCCTTCGCCGGAGCGGATGATGACCTTTTGGGCCGCATCCTCGTCAAGCTTGTTGGCCCGGAACACCTTCAGGTCGGAGGTGCCGTCCTCGAGCAGCATCACGCAAAAGTCGTCAATCCCCAGCGATTGCTTGAGCAGCTGGCCGCTGTGGTCGAGCACGTCGTCCAGGTTTATGGAAAGGTTGCAGCTTCTGCTAAGGTCGTACAGGGCGGACATTTCCAGGAGCCGCTCGGAAAGCGACTGGCTGTACTGCCGTGTCATGTCTATCAGCTTGAAATCCGGTGGACGTCTTGACCTTGTCATGTCACGCCTCGAAAAGTGAAATTAAAGGCTTTAGAACGTCTGGACTGGGAGACCGAGCCGCAACTGCAATTGGAATTTCTCCCGGCTGGCGTTCCTCGCGGATGCGCGGCGCGAAGATGAGGCTATCCGCCGCTTTCTAATTTGGATGATTTTATAACACATTTCGCCATTGGGACAAAGTTTATTTTTCCTCCTGGTGCGGCCTCTTCATCCCGCCGTTCCCGTGGCGCCGGCCTCGCACCGGCCATTGGCGCCGGGAGAGTGGCATTTGATATTGAAACATGGCCGAAGAAAAATAATGACTTTACCGCGGCTATAAAGCTATAATTGCCGTTTATTTTTATTGGGGCGTCGTCAAGCGGTAAGACACGGGTCTTTGGATCCCGCATTCGGAGGTTCGAATCCTCCCGCCCCAGCCAGTGGCGGGAGACGGTTTTGCGGACTCCGGCCGGTATGACAACGCGGATGGTTAAACGCGCGGCATGATGGACTTGGTATGACTGAAAACAACTGCGACAACAACAACAACAGGCTTGTGCTGATAAGCGGCAGGTCGAACACGGCCCTTGCCGAGGACATGGCCTCCTCCATCGGGGAGAAGCTTTGCGCCCGGGAAGTGACCAATTTCTCCGACGGCGAGATTTTCGTCCAGATAAAGGAAAACGTGCGCGGGGCGGACGTTTTTGTCGTGCAGTCCACCTCCAGCAACGTCAACGACAACCTGATGGAGCTGCTGATAATCATAGACGCGGCCCGCAGGGCCTCGGCAAAAAGGATCACCGCCGTGCTGCCGTATTTCGGCTACGCCCGGCAGGACCGCAAGGTGCAGTCTCGCACCCCCATCACCGCCAAGCTCGTGGCGGACCTTATCACCGCCGCCGGGACGGACAGGGTGCTTTCCATGGACCTGCACGCCGGCCAGATACAGGGCTTTTTCAGCCTGCCGGTGGACCACCTTTACGCCGCGCCGATTTTGACGGAATACATAAAAAAACACTACGACCTGGGCAACCTGGTCGTTTTCTCGCCGGACGCGGGGGGCGTGGAGAGGGCGAGGGCCTTCGCCAAGTCGCTGGGCACCGGGCTTGGCATAATAGACAAGCGGCGCGAGGCGAAGAACGTGGCGCAGGTGATGCACATCATCGGCGAGGTGAAAGGGCGCGACGTGCTGGTGGTGGACGACATGGTGGACACCGCCGGGACCCTCACCGAGGCGGTGGCGGCGCTGTACAAGGCCGGGGCCAACACGGTGTCGGCCTGCTGCACGCACGCGGTGCTTTCCGGGCCGGCCATAGACCGGCTGGAAAGGTCGCAGATAAAGGACCTGATCACCAGCAACACCATAGCCCTGGGCGAAAAGAAGCTCAAATGCGGCAAGATAAAGGCTCTTTCCGTGGCGCGGCTTCTGGGAGAGGCTATCCTGAGGATACACCAGGAGAGCTCGGTGAGCTCACTGTTTGAATACTGAAAACGGAAAAGTTACGATAACGAAGAAAGGCTTGGAAAAATGAGCGAGGAAGTGTTGAGCGGTTCGACGCGCCAGATCGGCAGGAAAGGCCCATGCCGCAGGCTGCGCAGCCAGGGGCTTGTGCCCGGCATAGTGTACGGGCTTGGCGAGAGCGTCCCGGTGAGCGTGGCGGCCAAGGACGTGCTGAAGATATTGGAGTCCAAGGGGGGCGCGCACCACATCATCAAGGCGAAGTTCGACGGCGACAAAAAGGACCGCCACGTGATGATAAAGCAGCTTGATGTGCATCCGATTTCGGACAAGCTTTTGCACATAGACCTTCTGGAGATAGACCTGAACAAGCCTGTGCGCTTCCCGGTGGACCTGGAAGTGAGCGGGGTCCCCATCGGCGTAAAGGAGAAGGGTGGAAGGCTGAAGATGAACAAGAGCAGGGTCATCGTCGAATGCCTGCCAAAGGACATCCCGGACACCATCGTGGTGCCTGTGGCCGGCCTGGACATCGGCGACGGCGTGAAAGTCAGCGATCTGGCGGTTCCCGCGAACGTGACGATAATGGAGGACCCGGATTTCGTGGTCATCACTGTGATCCAGCCCGCGGCCGTGGAAGTCACCCCGGTTGCGGCGGCGGCGGCCCCGGCGGCGGAAGCGGCCAAGCCGGCCGAAGCGGCGGCTCCGGCCAAAGGCTCCGCGCCTTCGAAGTAAGACTGGCGGGGACTTTGATTTGAAACTTGTGGCCGGGCTCGGGAATCCGGGCCCGGACTATGAGCGCACCCGCCACAACGCCGGCTTCATGGCGCTCGACGTTTTGTTGCGCCGCCACGGCCTTTCCGGCGGCAAGGTGAAGAACGAAGCCTTCAATCTGACGGCCGACATAAATGGCCGCCAGTGTCTGCTGGTAAAACCACTTTCGTACATGAACCTTTCGGGGCGGCCCATCCGCGCCTTCATGGACTTTTACAAGATGCCGCCGGAAGACCTGCTGGTCATCCACGACGATATAGACATTTCTCTGGGGGACGTGCGATATAAGACAGGCGGAGGACACGGCGGCCATAACGGGTTAAAATCAATCATGGCGGAGTTGGGGACGGCGGAGTTCCACCGCGTCAGGATCGGCGTGAACCGCCCCCCGGCCGGGTGGGACGCGTCCAACCATGTCCTCTCCCCGTTTCTGGCCGAAGAGGCCGAAGCGGTGAAAGAAGCGCTGGAAAAGGCGGCGGAACTTATTGAGAAGAAGTTTTTGGGCTGATAATGTATTGCAGGGGGCGGAGGTGACAACATGATCGTTGCGGCGGCGCAGATGGTGGCGGGGACCGATATCGGATCGGCCTTGGGCCGGGCGGAGACAATTATCTGCCAGGCGGCCGGTGACGGGGCCAGGCTTGTGGCGTTGCCGGAGTATTTCGCCTGGTATGGCCCGGAGGACAGGATGGCGGCGGCGGCCAACCGTGGGGCCGACATACTGGCGGCGATGGGCAAGGCCGCCACGCGGTGCGGAGTTTATGTGCTGGCTGGATCGGTGCTTATGCCTGGCTCGGAGGGGAAGGTGCGGAACGTTTCCACGCTGTTCGCGCCTGATGGCTCCATGGTTTCCGAATACCAGAAAATGAAAATGTTCGACGCGCAGACCGCCGTGCGCGCATACCACGAAAGCGATTTTCTCGAACCTGGCCAAAACGCCGTGACCACCCAGTTAGACGAGTGGACATTGGGCCTGGCCATCTGTTTTGAACTGAGGTTTCCCGCGCTTTTCCTCAAGTTGCGCGAAATGGGGGCCAACCTTATCGCAGTCCCATCAGCTTTCACACATGAGACCGGGAAGGACCACTGGTCCACACTTGTGAAATGCCGGGCCATGGACACCCAAAGCTACATGATCGCCCCCGCCCTCACTGGCGAATCGTCCGGGGGCAAGAAATGTTTCGGCCACACGATGATCGTCGGCCCCTGGGGGGAGGTTATGGCGTCGCGGGATGAAGGGGAGGGGTATGTGGTGGCGGACATATCGCTCGAGCGGGTGGAGGAAGTGCGCGACAGGATGAAACTGGGGTAAACCTTATTTCCGCCTCCTGTTTTCATTCATTTCATCGATAAAACGGCTAAGGGTGATTATCCGTATCCCCTGATACTCCCGCAAGGCCAGCATCGCCTTATTTCCGGTCACTATGATATCGGCTTTGCCAGCCACGGCGCATTCAAGGATGCGGTTGCCGGTTTCGTCCTTAAGGACGCTGAGCCTGTTTCTGGAATGGACCATGCCGCCAAGGCCGGAAAGGATGTTGCATGGCCAAATTCGCCGGAGATCCCGCCCCCACTTTCGCGGAGCTGATGAACAACACCAACGGCCAGGGGCTTGGCGGCGGCATGATAATGAATCCCAACATGTCCGCCATTCCCCAATACCAGCCCGGCGCCGTGGTTCCCGTGAAAATATCGAAAAAAGATCGAAACAAGGTTGTCATAGACATTAAACGGTGACGGCCTGGCGGCGCGCCTCTCAATTCAAAGACGAAAATTTCTCAATTCCAGCCAGACGCGGAGTTTCCCGCGAAAATATTCAGGAGTGACCCTCATGATAGCCGTACCAGGCTAAAATTAATCGCCGCCGCGCCTTGTGTCCGCTTATATTCCGGCTGTTTTCGCCCCTTTGCGCGCCTTTCAAAAATTTCCAAAGATAAAAACAAAAAGCAGTTGACACTGATATATGCGCCGCATATACTTAACCTTTTCCCGGATTGGGGAAGGGCAAACGCTCTTTTTTAATAGGCCGGTGGATGCGGTGGCGCAATAACAGGCGCTGTGCGAAGTAATAACGGTTTTAAGGACATATGGAAGCGATTCAAGCTAGCGCGACGCTGAGGTTTACGCGTGTCGCGGCGCAGAAGGCCCGGCTGGTGGCGGACATGATCCGCGGCAAAAAGGTGGCCGACGCGAAGGGCATGCTCAGCTTTTCGCCGAAAAAGAGCGCCGGGCTCATGCTAAAACTGCTCAATTCCGCCGTGGCCAACGCCGAGGCGAAGAATGTGGAGGATCCGGAGATACTGGAAGTTTCCGGCGTATGGGTAAACCAGGGTCCGGCGATGCGCAGGCAGCGCCCCCGGGCCAGGGGCCGTGCGGACATTTTAAGGCGCCCGACGGCCCACATCACGATAGTGGTGAAGGAGAACGAGGAGGCCAAGCGCGTCCAGTCGGCCAAGCTTGCCGCCGTGGAGGCCAAGAAGGCCAAGAAGAGGGCCGCAAAGGCCGAAGGCGCCGCAAAGGCTGAGCCCAAGGAGGCCAAGGACGCCCCGAAGGAAGTCAAGGAGAAAAAGCCGGCGAAGGAGGCCGCCGAAAAGGAAGCCGCCAAGCCGGAGAAAAAGAAGCCTGCCGAGGGCAAGGCCAAAACCGCCACGAAACCCGCCGCGAAGAAAAAGGCGGAGTGATTAAGGAGAGCGTGATTTAAATGGGTCAGAAGACGCATCCCACGGGATTTCGGCTGGGGATCATCAAAAAGTGGGAGTCCAACTGGTACGCCGCCGGCCCCACGTACGCCGACAGCCTCCACAGCGACATCAAGCTGCGCAAGCACATCAAAAAAGAGCTTTACCATTCCGGAGTGGCCAGCGTCCAGATAGAGCGCAAGGGCAAGCAGGTGAAGATAAACATCTTCGCCGCCAAGCCTGGCATCATCATCGGCAAGAAGGGTCAGGAAGTGGACAAGCTGAAGAACGCCATCTCCAAGATGCTCCCTGGGCACGAGGTGTTCCTGAACATAAAAGAAGAGCGCAAGCCGGAGATAAACGCCCAGCTTGTGGCCGAGAATATAGCCATGCAGCTTGAAAGGCGCGTGGCCTTCCGCAGGGCGATGAAAAAGGCGGTCTCCACGGCGCTGCGTTTCGGGGCCAAGGGGATCCGGGTGAACTGTTCTGGCAGGCTTGCCGGGGCGGAGATAGCCCGGGCCGAGTGGTACCGCGAAGGGCGCGTTCCCCTTCACACGATCCGGGCGGACGTGGACTTCGGCTTTGCCGAGGCCCGCACCACTTTCGGTGTGATCGGGGTGAAGTGCTGGGTATATAAAGGGGACGTCTATTTCGGCAAGGACGCCCGCAGGCTCGAGGAGCAGAGGAAGCTTCGCAGCCAGAAACAGATAGAAGAGGCCGTCGAGGCCGCCCGGGCCGACCTTGGCATCGGAGAGGACGCGGCGGGACCCGCCGAGGATTTCGAGGAGTAAAAGCGGATGCTAAGCCCCAAAAAAGTAAAATACAGGAAACGCCAGAAGGGGCGCACCAAGCGCACCGCATGGCGCGGCTCTAAAATAGCCTTCGGCAAGTACGCGTTGCAGACGCTCGATCCGGGCTTTATAAGCAACCGGCAGATCGAGGCGGCCCGTATCGCCATAAGCAGGCATGTCAAGCGCGGCGGCCAGCTTTGGATAATGATATTCCCGGACAAGCCGTTGACCAAGAAGCCCCTTGAAGTGAGGATGGGCAAAGGCAAGGGCGCGCCGGAGTTCTGGGTGGCCAGGGTCCGCAAGGGCAGGATACTGTTTGAGCTGGACGGCGTGGAGGCGGCCGTGGCCGAGGAGGCCATGCGGCTTGCCGCCCACAAGCTCCCGGTGGCGACACGTTTTCTTAACAAGGAAGAAAGGACCTTTGTGCTGTGAAGATAAAGGAACTTGCCGGCCTTTCACCCGAGGAGCTTTCGACGCGCCTTTTGGAGATGAAAGAGTCGTACATGAAACTCAGGTTCCAGCACGCCACGGCGCAGCTGGACAGCCCGGCCAAGATTAAGGACATGAGGCGCGGGATCGCCAGGGTGAAGACCCTGCTTTCACGCGGCAAGGCCTCCTGATGGCGGGCGATCCAAGTAAATCGGAGCAGGAAAAGATGGCGGAGAAGGAAAGAGGATACAGGAAGACCCGGATCGGGATAGTGGTCTCCAACAAGATGGACAAGACCGCCGTGGTGAAGGTCGAAAGGCGCGTGCCCCATCCGGAGTTCAAGAAGATCGTGGGCAGGAGCAAGAAGTATTATGTGCACGACGAGAAGAACGAGCTTTCGGCGGGCGACAAGGTGAAAATAATAGAGACGAGGCCCCTTTCCAAGCTTAAGCGCTGGCGGGTGGCCGAGATACTCGGCAAAAGCCTGGGTTAGGAGAAGTTTCCAATGGTTCAACTGCAAACCGTGCTTGATGTGGCCGACAATTCGGGCGCCAGGCGCGTGCGCTGTATAAAGGTGATGGGCGGTTCGCACCGCAGGTACGCTTCCATCGGGGACATCATAAAGGTGTCCGTGATAGAGGCTTTGCCGGACAGCTCCATAAAGAAGGGGACGGTGAAGAACGCCGTCGTCGTCCGGATCGGCAAGGAGCTTAGGCGTGAGAACGGCAGCTATGTGAAGTTCGACGGGAACGCGGCGGTGCTTGTGGACGACGCCCACGAGCTTATCGGCACCCGCATATTCGGCCCCGTCGGCAGGGAACTGCGGGCCAAGCAGTTCATGAAGATAATATCCTTGGCTCCGGAGGTGGTGTGATGGCCGTGCAAAGGCAGGCGGGCAGGATGAGGATAAAGAAAGACGACGTCGTCGTGGTCGTGACCGGGGCCGACAAAGGCAAGAAGGGCAAGGTCATCGAGGCCTTCCCGGAGGAGAACCGCGTGACGGTGGAAAAGATTAACGTGGTCAAAAAGCATCAGAAGCCGACCCAGAAGCAGCGCCAGGGGGGCATCATCGAGCGCGAGGCGAAGATACACGCGAGCAACGTGCGGATATTCTGCTCGAAGTGCGACAAGCCTGTGCGCATCGGAATGAAGACCCTTTCGGACGGCCGCAAGGCGCGGGTCTGCCGCAAGTGCGGCGAGATGCTCGACATAGCATAAGAAGAGAGTTGATATGCCCGCTTTGAAGGACAAGTACAAAAAAGAGATAGTGCCCACCCTGATGAAGGAGTTCGGGTACAAGAACGTGATGCAGGCCCCCAGGCTTGAGAAGATCATAATCAACATGGGGCTCGGCGAGGCGATAAGCAACCCGAAGCTCGTGGACAACGGCGTCTACACGCTGACAATGATCTCCGGCCAGAAGCCGATGGTGACCAAGGCCAAGAAGGCGATCAGCAACTTCAAGCTTCGCGAGGGGCTTGGCATCGGGGTGATGGTGACGCTGCGCGGAGTGAGGATGTACGAGTTCCTCGAGCGGTTGATAACGGCCGCCATCCCGCGCATCCGCGATTTCAAAGGTGTGTCCGGCAAAGGGTTCGACGGCCGCGGCAACTACACCCTTGGGGTCAAAGAACAGCTTATTTTCCCTGAGATCGAGTACGACAAGATCGAGAAGGTCAAGGGGATGAACATTTCGATAGTTACGACGGCAAAGTCCGACGCCGAGGGCAAGAGCCTTCTAAAGGGCCTCGGCATGCCGTTCAGGAACTGAGCAAAGAGGAAATAAAAGTGGCCAAGACGTGCATGAAAGTCAAGCAGGCGCGAAAGCCGAAGTTTTCGTCCCGCGCCTACACCCGCTGCCGCAACTGCGGCCGGGCGAGGGGTTATCTGCGGAAATTCGCGCTGTGCAGGCTGTGTTTCCGGAAACTGGCGCTGGAGGGGCGTATCCCCGGCGTGACAAAGAGCAGTTGGTAATAAGGGGCCTGTGAAAATATGAGCATGAGTGATCCCATAGCGGACATGCTGACCCGCATCCGCAACGCGGTGGCGGCGAAGCGCGAGAAGGTGACCATCCCCGCCTCCGGAGTGAAGGCGGAGCTGGCTGCGATACTAAAGCAGGAAGGCTTTATAAGGAACTTCAAGATAGTGAAGGACTCCGCCCAGGGGGAGATACGCATCTCCCTCAAGTATGAAGGGGACTCCCCGGCGATACGCGGGATAAAGCGCGTGTCCAAGCCTGGCATGAGGATATATTCGGGCGCTACCGAGATACCCGTGATACTAAACGGCCTGGGTTCGGCGATCCTCTCCACCAACAAGGGGATACTGACCGACCGGGAGGCCCGGGAGGCGCGGGTCGGCGGCGAAATACTCTGTTACGTGTGGTGATTAAAGGTCATATAAGATGTCGCGGATAGGAAAGAAACCGGTTGAGATCCCGCAGGGGGTCGATGTGAAGATAGACGGGGCGAATGTGACCGTCAAGGGCAAGCTTGGCCAGATAAGCCGCGCTTTCCACCCGAACATCCACGTGAGCGTGGAGGGGGGGAAGATAAACGTGGCCCGGCCGGACGATGAGCGGCAGAACCGCGCGTTGCACGGGCTGACCCGTTCGTTGCTCAACAACATGGTGACGGGCGTCACCACGGGGTTTGAGCGGCAGCTTGTTATCGAAGGGGTGGGATACCGCGTGGCGCAGAAGGGCAAGGGGCTTGAGTTTTCCCTCGGCTACTCCCACACGATCAACATGGAGCCGCCCGACGGCATAACGTTCGCCGTGGCCAAGCCCACCGAGCTTTCGGTGAAGGGCGTGGACAAGGAGACGGTGGGGCTTGTGGCGGCCAACATAAGAGGCTTAAGGGAGCCGGAGCCTTACAAGGGCAAGGGCATTAGATACGCCGAGGAGCGGATCCGCCGCAAGGCCGGCAAGACCGCTTCGAAGTGACAATGACAGCTAGGGTTTTTTGAAGATGAACAATACGTTAAAGGCCAAGAACCAGAAGCGCCAGGGCCGGCGCGACCGCATCCGCGCCAAGGTGCGCGGCACGGCCGAGCGGCCGAGGGTGACGGTATATTTCTCCAACAAGAGCGTTTTCGCCCAGATGATAGACGACGACGCCGGCAGGACGCTTATCAGCGTCACCACCGGCGGCAAGGAGGCGGCCGTGCGCGGGAAGACCATGACGGCGGCCAAGTGGGCCGGGGAGAAGCTTGCGGAGAAGGCGCTGGGCATGGGTGTCAATAAGGCCGTGTTCGACAGGAACGGCTATATTTATCACGGGCGGGTCAAGGAACTGGCCGGCGCCATACGCGAAAAAGGGATATCGTTGTGAACGGAGGATCCAGGACGGGCCGCAGAGGCCGTGGCGAGGAATCGTCTGAAGGGCGCGACAAGGAGCTTGTCGACAAGGTCATCTTCATTAACCGCGTGGCCAAGGTGGTCAAGGGGGGCCGGAGGTTCTCTTTCGCCGCCCTGGTGGTCGTGGGCGACAAGGCCGGCAAAGCGGGGCTTGGCACTGGCAAGGCCAACGAGGTGCCGGAGGCGATCCGCAAGGCAGTGGCCGCCGCCAAGAAGAACATGAGCAAGGTCTATGTGCACGACACCACGATACCCTATGAAGTGACCGGGCATTTCGGCGCGGGCAGGGTGTTCATGAAGCCCGCTTCCCGCGGAACCGGCGTCATCGCCGGCGGGGCGGTCAGGGCGGTGCTGGAAGCTGTGGGGGTGAAGGACATCCTCACCAAGTCGCTGGGCTCGTCCAACCAGAACAACATGGCCAGGGCCGCGATGGAAGGCTTGAAGATGCTTTCCAACCCGGACCTCATCAGGAAAATCAGGTACTCGAAAGATACGGTCGCAAATGAAACTGCACAAGCTTAAGGGCGCCGAGGGCTCCCGCAAAAAAAGGAAAAGGGTCGGAAGGGGCTGCGGCTCCGGCCACGGCGGCACTTCCGGCAAGGGTCATAAAGGGCAGAAGGCCCGCTCCGGCGGCAGTGTGCCGGCATGGTTTGAAGGGGGGCAGATGCCCCTTTCGCGCCGGCTGCCAAAGTTCGGCTTCACCAACATATTCCGCGAGGAATTCGCCGTGGTCAACTTGGACACCCTGTCCGGGCTGGACGTATCCGGCGAAGTGACTGCGGAGACCCTGGCCGAAAAGGGGGTCATCCGCTCCGGCGGCAAGGCCCGGCTTAAAATCCTGGGCCGTGGCGAGATCGCAAAAGCACTGACGGTCAAAGCCGCGAAATTCTCCAAGTCCGCCGCCGAGAAGATAGAAAAAGCGGGCGGGAAAGCCGTGGTGGTCTGACCGTGATCGGAGAGGGGCTCGCCGGGCTCGGCAAAATACCCGAGCTTAAGAACAGAATCCTTTTCACCCTCGGGTTGCTGATCGTTTTCCGGATCGGCTCCCACATACCGGTCCCCGGTGTGGACACGGCCATTCTCGCCGAGTTCTTCAAGAACATGAGCGGCACCATGTTCCAGATGTTCGACATGTTCACCGGCTCGAATTTCAGCCGGGTCACCATATTCGCCCTTGGCATCATGCCGTACATAAGCTCCTCTATCATCATGCAGCTTCTGACGGTGGCGGTGCCCACCCTCGAAAAGCTTAAAAAAGAGGGGGAGCAGGGGCAGAAGAAAATAACAACATACACCCGGTATGGCGCCGTGGCTCTCGCCTCCATCCAGGGGATGGGCATCAGCGTGTGGCTTGAGGCGCTAAAGTCCCCTTCCGGGCAGCTTGTGGTGAACAATCCGGGCTGGGGATTCCGGCTGCTCACGGTGATAACTCTCGCCGCCGGGACCGCGTTCCTTATGTGGCTGGGCGAGCAGATAACCGAGCGCGGCATAGGCAACGGCATATCGCTGATAATATTCTCCGGCATCGTGGCGGACATGCCTTCGGCCATCTACCATACATTCCAGCTAATCAGCATCGGCCAGCTCAACGTGCTTGTGATGCTTGGGCTCGTGGCGATGATGGCGATTGTGATCGCGGCGATTGTCTATATGGAGTCGAGCCAGCGGCGGCTTACCATCCAGTACGCCAAGCGCCTCGTGGGGCGGCGGATGATGGCCGGTTCCCAGAGCCACCTTCCGTTGAAGATCAACACCTCGGGGGTCATCCCTCCGATATTCGCCTCCTCCATAATAATGTTCCCGGCCACCATCGGCGGGTTCCTGACCCAGGGCGTCTCCCCCTCGTGGCTGACCGCGGCGATCAACTCCCTCCGGCCCGGCCACATAGTGTATGAAATTGTGTACGTGACAATGATATTCATTTTCTGCTACTTTTATACGGCGGTGATATTCAACCCGTCGGAAGTGGCGGAGAACCTCAAGAAGCACGGCGGGTTCATCCCCGGCATACGCCCCGGGACGCCGACGGCGGACTTCATAAACAGGGTCCTGTCGAGGCTGACGATGACCGGCGCCGTGTACCTTGCGGCGGTGTGCATAATACCGGACGTGCTCATATCGCAACTTAACGTGCCGTTCTATTTCGGCGGCACCGGACTTCTGATAGTCGTCGGGGTGGGAATGGACACGATGTCCCAGGTGGAGGCGCACCTTGTGATGCGCCACTACGAGGGATTCGTGAAAAAAGGCTCTATTAGAAGCCGTCGCTAACCTTTTTCAAGACGCCATTTGGCGATAGGAGGAGATATGCGGCTGATCATGCTGGGCCCTCCCGGGGCCGGCAAGGGGACCCAGGCGAAGATAATCACGGAAAAATACGGCATACCCCAGATATCCACCGGGGACATCCTGCGCCAGGCGATAAAGGACGGAACATCCCTGGGCGTAAAGGCGAAAAAGTACATGGACGCGGGGGAGCTTGTGCCGGACGAAGTGGTGATCGGCATAATCAACGAACGGCTCCACGAGGCCGACTGCGCCAAGGGCTTCATACTCGACGGTTTCCCCCGGACGCTTGCCCAGGCCGAGGCTCTGTGCGAGGCGCTAAACCTGATGGAAGCGGAAATAGACTTCGTAATAGACATAAACGTGAACGCCGACGCCCTGCTCGGCCGGCTGACCGGGCGGAGGGTGTGCCGAGGGTGCGGCCAGATGTACCATGTCACCATGAACCCGCCCAAGAACGCCGGCGTGTGCGACAAATGCGGCGGCGAGCTTTACCAGCGGGACGACGACAGGGAGGAGACGATCCTCAAAAGGTTCGACGTTTATCACCAGCAGTCATCCGCGCTCCGGCCGTTCTACGAAGGACGGGGCAAATACAAGCTTTTCGACGGCAGCGGGCCTATAGACCAGGTGACCGGCCAGATCCTCGCCACCATCGGCTGATGGCGATACATTACAGGACCGGCGAGGAGATAGACAAAATCCGCGCGGCCAACCAGATCGTGGTGGCGGCCCATAAAAGACTGGCGCAGATCATCAGGCCGGGGATAAGCACATTGGAGCTGGACCGGGAGGCCGAGCAGGTGATCCGGGACTTGGGGGGGCGTCCTTCCTTCAAGGGATACAGGGGATTTCCCGCCACACTTTGCGTTTCCATAAACGACGAGGTGGTCCACGGCATCCCCGGCAAACGGGAACTTGTGGAGGGGGACATCGCGGGGCTCGACCTCGGGGCTGAAAAAGAAGGATACTTTGGGGACGCCGCGCGGACATTGCCAGTGGGGGAGATAAGCCCGGCGGCGAAAAAGCTGCTCGAAGTGACGCGCGATGCGCTGATGAACGGGATAAGCAAGGCCCGGCCCGGGGCGCATTTATCGGACATATCCCACGCCGTGGAGACGCATGCGGAAGCGGCCGGGTTTTCGGTGGTGACGGCGTTCGTCGGGCACGGCATAGGCACATCGCCCCACGAGGACCCGCAGGTGCCAAACTTCGGCAGGCCCGGGCGCGGCCCGGTGCTCAAAAAAGGGATGGTGCTGGCCATCGAGCCGATGGTCAACGCAGGCGGGCCGAACATACGGATACTGCCGGACAAATGGACCGTGGTGACCGCCGACGGCTCGCTTTCGGCGCATTTTGAGCACTCGATAGCGATAGTGGAAGGCGGCGTGGAAATATTAAGTGAATTTGATTGAAAAAACATTTTGGAAAATCCGGTCATCTCTGATACAATTTAAGTTTTTCGAGCACAGAATAAGCGGCAAGCTTAAAACAACCGGAAAGAAGAGAGAGTGATATGAAAGTCAGGTCGTCGGTCAAGCCGATTTGCGACAAGTGCAAGGTGGTCAAGCGCGCGGGAGTGATCCGCGTGATATGCGAAAACCCGAAGCACAAGCAGCGGCAAGGCTAGTCATTCAATAAGGGAGACACAATAGGCTTATGGCCCGTATCGCCGGGATAGACATCCCCAGGGAAAAGAGGGTTGAAGTTGCGCTGACCTATATTTATGGGATCGGCCCGAGCACCGCGCGCAAGATATTGGGCGAGGCCAACGTCAACGCGGACACGAGGGTGAAGGACCTGACGGACCAGGACGTCAACCACCTTCGCAGCATCATAGAGAAGCAATACCAGGTGGAGGGGGACCTTCGCAGGGAAGGGCAGCTAAACGTAAAGCGGCTCATGGACATCGGCTGCTACCGCGGTCTGCGGCATCGCAAGGGGCTTCCCGTGCGCGGCCAGCGGACACGGACGAACGCCCGCACCCGCAAGGGCCCGCCGAAGACGGCCGGTTCGGGCAGGCGCAAAGAGGCGAAGAAATAAGAATCGGGTTATGGTCGTACTGAACATATTTGAGACTGGATCGGTGAGAAATGGCTGAGAAGAAGCAGGCGAAAGCGGCCCCCGTCAAAAAGCGGGTGAAAAAGGTCGGGACGATAGGCGTCGCCCACGTCCGCTCCACGTTCAACAACACTATAGTCACCATATCGGACCCTTCGGGGAACACGGTGGCGTGGTCGTCGGCGGGGAACCAGGGATTCAAGGGATCCCGCAAGAGCACCCCTTTCGCGGCGCAGATGGCGGCGGAGAACGCGGCCAAGAAGGCGCTGGACATGGGGATGAGGAAAGTGGAAGTTTACATCAAGGGCCCCGGGGCGGGCAGGGAAGCGGCCGTCCGGGCGCTTCAGTCCGCCGGGCTTGAGATAGACATAATCAGGGATGTTACCCCGATACCGCACAACGGATGCCGCCCTTCAAAGCGGCGCCGGGTGTGACGAGGGGCTCGGGATTGGAACAAGGTTAGGAGGAAGATTTGGCCAGGTACACAGGCTCGTCGTGCCGCCTCTGCCGCCGGGAGGGGACGAAGCTTTTCTTGAAGGGCGAACGGTGCATATCGAAGAAATGCGCCCTTGAGCGCCGCAACTATCCCCCCGGACACGCGGGGCAGATGCGCAGCAAGATGAAGGAATACGGAGTTCAGCTTCGCGAGAAGCAGAAGGTCCGCCGGATTTACGGCGTGCTGGAAAGGCAGTTCCGCGGCTATTTCGCCAAGGCGGACAGGGCCAAGGGAGTCACTGGCGAGAACCTTCTTCGCCTGCTTGAGACCAGGCTGGACAGCGTTTTGGCCAAAGGAGGCTTCGCCGCCGGGATAGCCCAGGCAAGGCAGCTTATCCGCCACGGGCACTACCTTGTGAACGGAAAGAAGGTGGACATCCCATCGTTCCGCGTCAAGAAGGGGGACGTTGTGGAGGTCCGGGAGAAAAGCAGGAACGTGGCGGCGATAATCGGCGCCATGGAAGCGGCCGGCGAGGGGCGGGCCCCGGAGTGGCTCGGCATGGACAGGGCCGCCATGAAGCTTAGTGTGCTGGATCTTCCGGCCAGGGAGCATGTGACGCTCCCGATACAGGAACAGCTTATAGTAGAGTTGTACTCTAAATAAATGATCGCGGCAAACGTAACCTTGAAGGAGGTTTAATGAAATCGGCTTGGCAAGGATTGGTTAAACCCAAAAAACTGGAGTGCGACCCGAAGACGCAAAGAGAAACCTATTCCCTCTTCGTCGCCGAGCCATTCGAGCGCGGATTCGGGATCACCATCGGCAACTCGTTGCGGCGCCACCTGCTCTCGACTATTCCGGGTGCGGCGGTGGTGGCGGTGAAGTTCGAGGGGATACACCACGAATTTTCCACCATAAGCGGGGTGGTGGAGGACGTGTCTGACATTATTTTGAACTTAAAGCAGCTCATCCTGAAAAAGGACACCGACGACGACGTGACCATGACCCTTTCCGCCTCCGGCAAGGGCGTTGTGACGGCGGGCTCGATAGAGGCCCCGGCGGGGATCACGATCCTCAATCCGGACCTGCACATCGCCACGCTCACGGAGCCCAAGGCAAGCATAAAGCTTGAGATGGTGGCGCGCACAGGCAGGGGCTATTCCCCGGCGGAGCGCAACGCCAACCCGAACTGGGACATTTCAATGATCCCGATAGACGCGGTGTTCTCCCCGGTCACGCGCGTGGCCTTCCACGTGGAGAAGACCCGGGTGGAGCAGTCGTCCGATTTTGACAGGCTGATCCTGGAGGTCACCACCAACGGCGCGATAAAGCCGGTGGACGCCATCGCGGTGGCGGCCAAGAACCTGAAGGACCACTTGCAGATATTCATCAATTTCGAGGAGGCCGATGAGCCCGCCCCGAAGGCTCTCAACCAGGAAAAGATGCGCGTTGCGCTCAACCTGCGAAAGAGCGTGGAGGAGCTGGAGCTTTCGGTGCGCTCCTACAACTGCCTGAAGAACGCGAGCATCAAGACGATCATGGAGCTTGTCACCAAGACGGACCAGGAGATGCTCAAGACGCGCAACTTCGGCAGGAAGTCCCTCAACGAGATCAAGGAGATCCTCGAAAGCATGGGGCTGCACCTTGGGATGAACGTGGACCAGTACCGGGACGAGCTTTCGGCGCTGGAACACGGGCAGGTATTGGTTTAAAGTAACACGCGCCGGCGGGGTTTTCCGGCCCGCGGCGGTAGACGAGGTCAATTATGCGGCATTTGGTACAGAAGAAGCATTTCGGCAGGACGACAAGCCACAGGACCGCCATGTTCAGGAACATGGTGACGTCGCTGTTGGAGTTTGAAAAGATCACCACCACCCTTCCGAAGGCAAAAGAGCTTCGGCGGGTGGCCGAGAGGATGGTGACGCTGGGCAAAAGAGGCACCCTGACCAGCAAGCGCAGCGCACTTGGCGTTATCAGGAGCCGCGCCGTGGTGGCGAAGCTTTTCGACAAGCTCGCGGAGCGCTACAAGGACAGGCCCGGCGGCTACACACGGATCATGAAGCTTGGCCACAGGGCCGGCGACGCGGCACAGATGGCTATTGTTGAGCTTGTGGACCGCGACCCTTCGGCGTTGCCCAAGAAGAGGACCCGCAAGGCCCCCGAGGCCCAGCAGGCCGCGAAATAACCGTACCGTCAGGATTTATGGCCGGGGTGATTATCACCCCGGTTTTTTTTTGCCAGCCTCTAGCTATGGCAATAGCGCCTCACTTTCCGAAAACCCTGTCCAGCTCCTCGTCCAGGATATTCTCTCCATCCGTGATCCGCATCTTGTAGCGTGCCGATAGCAGCTGGCCGCCGAACATCTTTTCACGCCCGGCAAGGCGCGCCATGTCCTTTTCGGTGGTGACTATGGCCTGCGCCCCGCAAGAGGCGGCCTCGGCGCTTATCTCCCCGATCTGGCTGTCCGTATAGTTGTGATGGTCGGCGAAGGTCATTGCCCTCAAAACCGTAGCCCCGGACTCTTCCACGGACCGCAAAAACAATTTAGGCCCGGCCACGCCGCAGAACAGCAGCGTTTTAAGCCCGCGCACATCGCGCTCCACCCCTTTAATATCCGAAAAACCGGTTATGGATCCGCTTGCCCTTATCACCGGCGCCGTGTGGTTGTGGCGCCTGATTTCCCGGATGATGTTTTCCGTCCCGTTCCCGGCTCCTGTAATGACGATCAGGCCGGCGCGTCTGGCCTGATCCACCGGCTCGCGCAATATTCCCGTGGGAAAAAGTCTGCCGTCTCCGAACGGATTATCGGAGTTGATCAGAAGGATGTCCAGGTCGCGGTGGATTGCGCGATGCTGGAATCCGTCGTCGAGTATCACCCCTTCAAGCCCGAACCGCTCCGCCATCATCACCGCGCCGTCTATCCTCTTGGGCGCGCAGACCACAGGGACGCCTGGCAGATTTTTCGCCATCATGTAAGGCTCGTCGGCGGAAAGGGGAGGGGGGGCGGAGAGTTTTTCCCCGTCGGACACCACGCTCACAGGCTCCTTGTTTTGCGATCCATATCCTCGGGAAAGGATTCCGATCCGCCGGTTAGAAAGCTTGCGGGCGAGAAGTTCCACGAAGGGGGTCTTTCCCGACCCGCCGATTGTGAGGTTGCCCACGCTCATCACTTTAAGGGGGGCTTTCCTCTGGACGAGAATTCCGCTGTCGTAAAGCCAATTGCGAAGCCACACCAAGGAACCGTAAACAGCCCGGGCGATGACAAGGGGAACCAGCAGCGATCCAGCCGGTTCAAGCCCACGCATCACGTCCTCTACGCGCCTTCTGATTCTGGAAACGCCGGAGGACATGGATTGCTATACCTTTTCGATAAGTTCCCGCGCCAGTGGCGGGAGGAACACCTGGCTTTCGGAGGATATGTGGCGGATGGCGGCGGCCAGGGCTCTCCATCTATGCTCCGTGTCCAGCCGTTTGTCTATTATCACGATCATCCCGCCTTTCATCTGGCACATTCCGGAGGAGATGTTCACGTCGTCGTCCCGCAGGTTTTCATAGCGCACCTCCACGGAAAGCCGCCGCGCCGCCTCCTCCAGCGCCCGCAGCGCCGTGGCGTTTTCCACGCCCCTGGAAGCGAACATGTCGTCCTGTTTCATGCCCCCCATCCGCTGGTGTCAGACGATAACCAGTTGTACGGGCACGGCGCGCCGTGCTCCTACCCGATAACGCAGCTATTCTCCCCCCCGAGCGGATTGGGCGCACACTTAGGCGCGCCCCTACTTCACCGCTGGAAAAAAACTCACAACACTTTTCTGCGCCGCCGAAAGCGCTTCCTGCACAAAGGTGGCGGATGCCCAGAACATAAGGTTCGCCCCGTCCGTGGATTGGCATTCCGCGGCGCTCACCTGTCCGTCCCCGTCCGTGTCGTAAACGCTTGCCGGGCATTCAGGCGTGTCGGATATGGGGTCAAACCATGTCCCGTCCGACTCGGTTGTATGGAAAAGCCCCATGAAGTGGCCAAGCTCGTGCGCCATCGTCGCGCCTTGCATTATCAGGTCGGCCGAACTCATCCGCGACATCCCTCCCATTGTGTTCACCACCACGCCGGAGTGTTCGGTCCCCTGGACAAGCGGCGGACCTGGTATCCCCCCGGCTATGCCCAGCACGCCAAGGTTGCTCATGGAACGGACGAGGAAAAGGTTCATATAATCGTTGCCCGCCTGGGACGAAAGCCTGAAAAGCTCGTCCATCCCGTCCGACTGGCCATTGCTGTTCGCGTCCGAGTTTAAGTCCACATGGGTCAGGCGGCGCGCCGTGTCGTCGTTAAGCTCGATGATGTTGACCGTCCCGACGGAAAAACCGTTGACGGCGCAAATCCTCTTGAACTCGTCGAGCATGGCGGCAAGATTCGGGTCGGCGGTCCCCTGATAATCGGGGAGCGCCATGATCCACACGTTGACGTTGATGGTGGTCCCGGCGGTTTTCTTTACGATGGTGTAGATGGAGACGTCCCGCGCGGCCCCGTCCGGGCTTGCGTAATGGGTGATGGAGTATGTCCACGTTCCCGGATTGAAGGCATAGTCCATGCTGTGGGGGATGGTGAATGTCTGGGCGCTATAGCCCTGCCCCTGGGTCTCGTTATAGCCGATGGGCCAGGTGGAAAGGTCCGCGGAAACCATGGAGAAACCGTTGGGGTCCACGATGGACGAAATGTCCATGTCGGAGGTGTCCCCGCCGTCGGCGATGATGGTCAGCGACACTGCCCCGGCCGGTACGTCCACGGTGTATGGCCCGGCGGTCTCCCCCGCGGCCATGGACCTTTGCTCCACAAGGGTGGTGACTTCCGTCTCAACTGACGCCTGTTCACCCCCCCCGCCTCCGCCTCCGGCGCATCCCGCGGCAAGCGCCATAATGGCTGAGGCCGCCATAAGCTTTGCTCCAAAACCCAGGCGGTCAAAAAACGCCGTGATCAGCATCATTGCAACTACTTACTGGCTCCAAAAATAAAGGGGTTATTCTTTTTTTCGAAACCGGCCTCCGTCGGATCGCCGTGGCCCGGATAGATGGCCACCTCCGGCGGCAGGGTGAATATCCTGTTATTGATCGAATCGCGCAATGCCTCAAAACTTCCGCCGGGCAAATCGGTCCTGCCGATGGAGAGGCGGAAAATGGTGTCCCCGGCGATGAGGGTGTTTCCGAAAAGCAGGCATATGCCTCCGGGGGAATGGCCGGGGGTGTGGATCACCTTCATCTTCAGGCATCCGCATATTTCCACCACGTCCCCATCGGCCAGCAACTCGTCGGCGGGGGGGGAGGGGGCTATGCCAAGATATGCCGCCATGTCCTCCATGGAGGGGTGGTTCAGCATTTCGGCGTCCGCCCCGTGGATAATTATTTTGGCTCCGGTGGCCTCCTTGATCTGGGCGTTGGCTCCGGTATGGTCCGCGTGGGCGTGGGTATTAATGATATGGGTCACTTTCCAGCCACGGGCCGATACAGTCTCCAGTATCCGCCTGTATGAATCTCCCGGGTCAATTACGGCGCACACATTATGCACGTCGCACCCGGCTATATAGCAGTTGACCTCAAGTGGGCCGACGCAAATGGTTTCCAATTGTACTGACATGATTTGAACGGCTCGAACTCCTGATATTAATTGGTAAGCTGTGGTTATTGTAGCGGCATCCCGGGAGCGTTTGGTAGGAAAATATTGGGGGGAATTTCAGCGCACGGCCACAAGGCTTATGAACCGGCCCGTGACTTTGCCGTCCTTGCGGTAAGAGTAGAATTTCCTGTTGTGGCACGATGTGCATACGCCGCTGTCGGCGATATTCCGCCCCTTCACGCCGCAATCCGCCAACTGGCGCAGGTTCGCATCCGCGATGTCCACTTGCAGTCCGCCATCGCCGCCGCAACAGGCGTGGAACCGCTCCGCCGTGGCCTCGTCCACCGCATAGCAGCATGATCGTATGCACGGGCCGAAGGCGGCGTGGAGATTTTCCGGATCGCACCCGAACCGCTCCGCCATGATTTCGACGGCCCTTGAAACGATGTGAAGCTCGGCGCCTTTCCTTCCGGCGTGGACGGCGGCGGCAACGTTTTTCTCCGGATCGGCGATGAGTATGGGGAGGCAGTCCGCCGTCCGCACCCCAACCGCGATACCTTTGCGTGCGGTGATAACGGCGTCCGCTTCCACCGGCCTTTCCGGAATCGCTCCGTCTATCACCGCCACCTGCGCGCCATGAACCTGCGACGGCGCCCATATCAGCCCGGCGCCGGTGGCGGATTTTATCAATTCCATGTTGCGCCTGACGTTCTCCGGCGAATCGCCGTCCGAATGGCTTGTGTTGAGGCTGTCATACGGCTTTGCGCTCACGCCGCCTCCGCGGCCCGTGATGAAGTTGGCAAACCCCAGGTCTTGGATATGCGGAAAAGTGTATATCTCCGGCCCATCGCAAGGGAACCGGCGCAAAACTTCGTTCACTTCGTTTTTCCTTTTATCACGCACACCCCGTCAAACGCCCCGCACCTCTGGCATTGCGAGCCGGGGGGCGGGCATTCGGGGGTAAGTTTTTCGTCAAGGCGTCGCTCCATCTCTTTTTCAAGATAACCTTCATAAAGCCCGCTGTCTATCATATCCCACGGCAATATTTCATCCGGCCCCTTGCGGCGGGTGGCGAAAAAATCGGCGTCAACCGGCGACTCACGCATGGCGCCAAACCAGTCCCCGTCCATCTCCAACGCCTTTTCTATTACCTCCGCCACGCGCCTGTCCCCAACGGAAAGGAGCGCCTGCACATAGCTTTGCCTGGCCGATCCCGCCTGCAGGCTCACGCCGGGGAGCGCCCGGAACATTTTTTTAACAAGCTTAAGCCGCCTGTCCGCCTCGGCGATCCCGATGAACGGCTCCCGCGCGAAAGGGGTGAAAGGTTTCGGGACGAACACGTCCACCCCCACGGAAATATGCCCCATCGTCCCCCTGGTTTTGGAGGCGGATATCATTTCATCCCTGATTGCCTGCGCAAGGCTCGCTATTTGCGCCACGTCCTCCACGGTCTCTCCCGGAAAGCCCACCAGGAAATAAAGTTTCATGTTGAACGGCCCTGTTTGCGCGATCATGCGCGCGGCCCTGATTATGGTTTCGCCGCCCAGGTCTTTGTTGATGCGTTTTCGCAGCCGTTCGGAACCCGCCTCCGGCGCCACGGTGATGGTGTGGGCGCCTCCTTTGGCGAGGTTTTCGAGCATTGTTGGCGTCAGCTTGTCCAGCCGGAAAGATGAAACGGAAAACTCTCCACCTTTTTCCACGATGTGGCTGAAGATTTTCTCGATGTCCGGATGGTCCCCCACGGCGCTTCCCACAAGGCCCACACGCCCGATGCGCGAAAGCCCCGCGTCAACGGCGGCGAGAATCGCGGAGGTGTCCGCGTGGCGCGTGGGGCGGTACACATATCCGGCCGCGCAGAACCGGCAATGTTTCCCGCATCCTTTGCCTATTTCCACCAGCGCCATGCCGCCGAACACCGTGTCCGGAGTGTCTATCACGCTCACGTTGGGGGACGCGGAGAATCCATGGTTCCACAGGCGTTTTACTTTTTCCGGGAAGCCCGGTCTCACCTCGAATCGGGCGATGGCGCCGCTGTTTTCATAAACGGGCGTGTACGCCGAAGGGACATACACACCGGGGATGCGGGCGAAGGCCGCCAGATCATTCTTGCCCCCGTTGCGCATCGCTGCGATGATCGGTTCCAGCGCATCCTCACCCTCGCCGATAACCATGATGTCGAAGAATGGGCCTAGGACCTCCGGGTTCATCGTCGGGCAGATGCCTCCGGCGAGAATCAACGGATCGCGCGGGCCGCGCCCTTTCAGCGGGATTTTGCCAAGCCGCAGCATCTTGAGGACGTTTATATAGTCCGCCTCGAAAGTGATGGAGAACGCCGCCGCGTCAAACCCGTTTAGCGGCTTTTGCGATTCCAGCGAGAATAACGGCGTCTTGCGTTTGATAAAATAGCGCTCGTCATCGGCGTCCGGCAGGAACACCCGTTCGCACACCACGCCGTCCATGGCGTTGAGCATGGAGTACACTTTGTGGAACCCCAGGTTGCTCATCCCCACTTCGTAGCTGTTCGGATAGGCCAACGCGATTGATATCGCCCCACTGTGTCCCTTGACGACGGCGCCCTTTTCCCGGGCGAGCCTCTCCCGCGCCTTGTCCATCGGGTCGCCTGTCTTCGCGGCGCGGCCTGCCTTTGCCATACGGTGTTTTATGTGTTACTTTTTATCACTTGATTCAACCAGTGTATCTTAAAGACGGTCAAAGATGTTCAAGCCAGTTGAAGAGCAGCTATCGGTGATACGGCGTGGCGCCGTGGAGATCATCTCCGAACCGGAATTGCGCGCCAGGCTCGAAAAATCGCGCAACACGGGAAAGCCGTTGCGGGTGAAGGCGGGGTTTGACCCCACGGCGCCGGACCTGCATCTGGGCCACACGGTTCTTTTGTGGAAAATGCGCCAGTTCCAGGAGCTGGGGCACCACGTGCTGTTCATCATCGGCGATTTCACCGGGATGATCGGCGATCCCACGGGGAAAACGGAGACACGCCCGGCGCTAACCCGCGAGCAGGTGGAGAAAAACGCGGAGACGTACCGCCGCCAGGTGTTCAAAATACTGGACCCGGACAGGACGGAAGTCACCTTCAACAGCGGCTGGCTCAACGGCATGTCCCCTTCGCAGATGATCCATCTTGCGGCCAGGTACACCGTGGCCCGGATGCTGGAGCGCGACGACTTTTCGAAGCGCTACGCCGAAGGGCGCCCCATATCCATCCATGAGTTCCTTTATCCGCTGCTGCAGGGGTATGACTCGGTGGAGCTGAAGGCGGACGTGGAGCTTGGCGGGACGGACCAGAAGTTTAACCTGTTGGTCGGGCGAGACCTGCAGCGCGGCTGGGGCCAGCCCCCCCAGGTGGCGCTCACCATGCCACTGCTGGAAGGGACCGACGGCGTCCAGAAAATGAGCAAGTCATACGGAAACTACATCGGGGTGGACGAGGCCCCGCGCGAGATGTTCGGCAAGATCATGTCCATATCCGACACGATGATGATGCGGTATTACGAGCTGCTATCGAGTGTTACCAACGAGGCGCTGGCGCAGCTGAAGGCGGACGTGGCCTCCGGCGCGGTCCACCCGAAAGCGGCGAAGGTGGCGCTGGGCAAGGAGATCGTGGCGCGGTACCACTCCCGGGAGGCGGCGGGGGAAGCGGCGGAAGAGTTCGACCGGGTGTTCAAGTCCAAGGAACTGCCCGACGATATGGAAACTTTCAACGTGGCCTGGGACGGCGCCGGGGAGGCGTGGATATGCAAGGCGCTGGTGGAGGCCGGGGCGCTGCCCAGCACGTCGGAAGCGATGCGGCTCATAAAACAGGGGGCCGTGAGCGTGGACGGCGAGAAGATAACGGACAAGGACCATAGATTGAAGCGCGGCGGGGAGAAGGTGGTGAAAGTGGGGAAGAAAAAGTTCGTTAAGCTTGTGTGATCCAGCTTACGCAATATGACCGCCTTGATCGGGATGTTTACAAACTCCACATATATGTATATATTGGAAACATGAAACGCCGGGACCTGGAACGGGCGCTCAAGGCCATGGGATACACCCATATCGGCGGATCCAAGCATGAACGCTGGGTGAACAAAAGCGGGTCTTACACGGCGGCGGTCCCCCGGCACAAGGAAATTGAAGAAGGGCTGGCGAAGGGCATTTTGAAGCAGGCCGCGCATTTCGAGGAGAAATAAAATGTGGGTGCAGGGGCATGTGCGAAAAAGGGGGAAGTTCTGGCTGGTGGACTTTCCCGCCCTGGACGCCGCCACGCAGGGGATGAGCAAGGCCGAGGCGTATGACATGGCCCGTGACCTTGTGGAAACATTGGCGGACATAGAGGGATTCAAGCTTTCCATATCCATCACCGCGGCAAAAGGCTCCGTGTTCTACGCCGGGGCGGATGACGCGAAGTCTTTCGCCGCGTTTCTTTTAAGGCGCTGGAGGCAGACACACGGCCTGACGCTGGAGGAGGCCGCATCCCGGCTCGGCTCCAGGTCGTTGAACGCCTATTCACGCTACGAGAAAGGACGCAACGAGCCGACAATTTCCATGATGGAAAAACTTGTGGAGGCCATCAGCCCGAAAGGAGCCCTGCAGGTTTATTTCGGGAATCCGGCCTGACTGCTCCGCTGGCGCTTGCCGGCATTGCAACCTTGAACGCTTTTCGGGTGTCCATCCATGAAATACGATGCCATCGTGATCGGCGGCGGGCTGGGGGGGTTGACCGCCGGGGCCAGGCTTGCCAAAGCCGGGCTCAAGGTGCTGCTGCTCGAACAAAACTCCACCGTCGGCGGATGCGCCGCCACGTTCAAACGCAAAGGTTTCCTGATGGAAGCCGGACTGCACGAGATGGACGGGTTGGGCGAGGACGATATCAAACTTAAAATCTTCAAAGAAATCGGGATATGGGACAAGATGAAATTCGTCCGCGTCCCGGAGTTTTACAGGCTGGTCTCCCCCCACGGCGATTTCGTGATGCCGGACAACGCAGCCGAGGCCGAAAGGTTGCTAATCGAAAAGTTCCCGTCGGAACGTGAAGGTATCCGCAAGTTCTTCCGCGTCATGATGAACATGACCAAATGGATGGGGATGATGCCCACCCAACCGTTGAAGTTCATGCTGGTGTTCCCGTTTATCTTCCCGTTCATGCTCTACCACGTGTTCCGCTTTAAAAATAAAAACGTGGGCGATTTTGTGGACAGCCTTACAAAGGACGAATGGCTAAAGCTCATCCTGCTTGCCAACTCCGGGTATTACCACGACGATCCGTATGAACTGGGGATGATTTATTTCTGCGTGGCGCAGGGGAGCTATTTCACCGGCGGCGGCCACTTCATCAAGGGAGGCTCGAAGGAATTGGCCGAAGCGATGGCGGAGGTCATAACAGGCAACGGCGGGGAGGTCCTCACCCGCCACGAGGCCACGCGCATCGTCGTGGAAAATGGAAAGGCCACGGGGGTGCGATACCGCAAAGTATCAAAGACCCACCAGGACGCGCAGGAAGAAATTTGGGCCACGGCGGACCATGTGGTGGTGAACGCCCCGTTGCCTGTGGTGTTAAACGAGCTTATGCCCGGCGTTGCGGACAGGAAGTTTACGGAGAAAATCGCCGGGATGAGCCTGCCCGGCTCGGCTTTCAGCGTTTATATAGGGTTCCGCAGGCCGGTAAAAGAACTTGGGAACAGGCATTACTCCACCTTCGTGCAGGGCGCCGCCATCAACACCATCCGCGATTTTGCCGCCGACGCTAAAAGCGCCGATTTCGCCACGAAAAGTTATGTGTTCGTGGATTACAGCCAGTTGGACAGCGCCCTCGCCCCGGATGGAAAAGGTTTTGGCGCCATCGTGGCGGGGGACAATTTTGCGAACTGGAAAAACCTTTCGCATGAAGAATATTCAAGAAAGAAGCGCGAGTGCGCCGAAACGTTGATCGAAAGGCTGGACAAGCTTGTTCCCGGGGCGAAAAACGGGATTGAGTATTACGAAGCGGCCACGCCCGTGACCATAAAGCGCTTCACCCGCAATCCGGAGGGGGTATTCTACGGTTTCGCCCAGACGGTGGGGCAGGGGATGATGGACCGTCCGATGGCCGTGCCCGGCGTGTCAAACGTCCATGTCGCCTCGGCATGGGGTATGCCCGGCGGCGGATTTTCCGGAGCCATATTCGGCGGCTATTTTGCGTCGGCGCGAATACTGGGGAAATAAATACGGCAGGGAAAAATAACCGCAGAGGCACTGAGGCGCAGAGTTAACAATCGCTTTTCGCTCGGTGGGGTGTTTAAGCCGGAGGCGTCACCCCGCCGTCTTAGGAGGCATCTATGAGTCTGGGGTGAAGAACGTCCCGGACAGCGTTCGTTTCGGGTATTTCCCCCTTTGGGCAACAACCCGAGGCGGCCGCGGGGAAGCAGGACAGAGACAACCACAGGGCCGCCAAGGCACAGAAGTAAAATATTCTTTCTCTGTGTCTCTGTGCCTCTGTGGTGAAAAATCCCGATTATCTCTGGCGCTGGTCTGCGTCATCCCAGTTTCTTTTTGAACCTTAGCGTCGACATGGTCATGAACACGCAGCCGAGCGCGAAAATCATTTTACTACGGTATAGATAACATCCCAATCGCTGTGACGTCCTGATGGATTATCACGAGGGCCAGGAAATGTCTCGTCCGATATCTTTAACCCGGATATTTCCGCTAAATTGAATCGGCGCCATCCTGGCAATGTTCCCGAACTGCTTCCGCCGCGGAGCTGAAATAAAAGCAGTTGAATCACGCCACCTTTGATTCCACAAATATGTGGCTCTCCGATTCGTTGGTATCCATGATGCTGAAACTCAATAATTCTTTTCTCTGAGATGGCTTGACGAATAAGAGCGTCCATAGCTTGTTCCTTCGTGGATGCGGCTGTAAATGAATAATAATAAAACTGAATTATACTATGCTTTCTATGCAAAGTCACTAGTGTCCCAACGTTAACGACATGACTGATTGTAACAGGTTGAGAGAACGAAGGTTTATCATGATTTGCTCTGGTCTCGATTTCAGTTCGGCGCGTAGCATGACGGGTATCTCCAACACGATTGTGAGGCTCGCCGA
>JACRLM010000030.1 GCA_016235255.1 Nitrospinota bacterium
AGGAAGCACCGCCTTTGCTCGACAACGGCGTCTGAAAACCCCAACTGCCCCGATTTACGGTTCATTTCGCCTCCAGCTATATATTGTATTACTATTGGTAATATAATATAGCATCATAAAAGCAATTATGCAAAGCTTTCATTTTCAAGTGGCGCTCTTTGGCCACGCTTTCCAGCTTGCAGATCATGTCTATGAACTCGACCGGCCGCACAGGTTTGAATAGACAATATGTTCCGCTCCGCGCCAGCTCCTCCCGGATGTCATGATCAGTCAGCTCCGTGATGACCAGTGTCGGAATGGCGATGTTCCTCTCCGGCTTGTCTTCCGCCAACATAGCTCGCATACCTGCATAAACTCCCTAAATACCCTCAACCGTTATTCATCTCTCACGCCAATGGGGAACAGCAAAAGCATTGCCAAAGCCGGGCGAAGGATTTAACAGTAATGCAATCAATCCGTTTACGCACACGGGTGAATGGACTGTCTAATGACAGGAGGTGTGAAGCGCGCGGCATAACATATGCGCATCCTTATAATTAAATAATCCTCCAGGGAGAAACTGCACGGTGGCGGACGCGTAGTTATCGGATGGTTAACATGATAATTTTCCTCCGGTTCCCGGTTGGAAATGGCGCGAGGATGATTTAAAGGTGGCGCATGGCGCTGGATAAACCGGCTTTAAAGAGCGAGTGGGACAGGCGGCGAAGTGTGAATATATTCACACCCCTTTCGCAAAATGTCAGTCAGCCTCACGCGAGAGCCGCTTGTTTAACGCCGAACGGGTCATGCCAAGCAATTTGGCGGCGATGGTCTGGTTGCCTTTGCAGCGTCTCATTGCCTCGTTAATGACAAAGCGCTCGGTTTCTTTCAAAGTTGGAAATCTTCCGGAATTATCATCTATCTGGATCGCCGCCTGTGGCGTATCTTCTGAAGGTGACAGGCCTTTTGGATATTCCCCCGTGGATTCGGCCGCGCCTATTGCAAGCCGGAAGCTTGAAAGCGAAAGCGTGCCTCCCGCGTGCCTGCTCACAGCGTCGTAAATCATCCCCTGCAATTCGCGTATGTTACCTGGAAAATGATATACGGAAAGAAGCGTCGCCAATTCCGCCGGCGGGCGCGGTCTCTTTTTCTCGAGGGCCTGCGCCGCCTCGCCAAGGCAATGATCTATCAGCGCCGGAAGATCTTCCCTCCTGCCGCGCAACGGGGGGATATTTATCTGGTGCGGGCTGATCCTGTAATAAAGGTCTTTGCGGAACTTGCCCGAACGCTGGAGCGAGAGCATGTCGTGGTTTGTGGCCATCACCAGCCTGGCGTTGGCCGCCTTTGGCAGATCGGAGCCTAATGGATAATATTCTCCCTGCTGGATCAGGCGCAGGAGCTTTATCTGTGACGCCTGCTCTAAATCCCCTATCTCGTCGAGAAAAAGGGTCCCGCCGGAGGCGGTCTCCACAAGCCCCTTGCGCTCCTGATCCGCCCCGGTGAACGCCCCTCTTCTGTGGCCGAAAAGGGCGTCGCTAAACAGTGTGTCGTCAAGCCCCGCCGCGTTCACCGCGACGAACTTTCCCTTGCGTCCGCTTATTTTATGGATCACCCTGGCCACAAGCTCCTTGCCCACCCCTGTCTCTCCGCTTATCAGCACCGGCCGGTTCGTGGGGGCTATCGACTCCACATACTGGAATATCGCCCTCATGGACTTGCTTGTGGTGACTATCCCGGAAAAGGCCGATGGATCTTTAAGTTCGTCGTTGACCAGATATTGCTTCAGGGATGAGTTCTGCCTCCTAAGCTCGCACAATTCCACGGCCCGGGCCACGGCGCTTGTGAACCTGGAATTTTCGGCCGGTTTTACTATGTAATCAAACGCCCCCAGTTTCATCAGGTCCACGGCGATGTTGAGGTCTGAATTTGCCGTCAGCACTATCACCGGGATGTCCGGCCATGTCTCCGTGATCGCCTGCGTAAGCTCGGAGCCGGAGAGGGACGGCATGGAAAGGTCGAGCACCACCACTTCGACATCCCTGGACTCCAAAAGCGGCAGGACCTCTCTGCTGTTCGAGATTTTGATGATGTTATTTATCCCCGCCATCCGCAGTGACGCCGAACAGCTTTCAAGCATGTGGGGCTCGTCGTCAACGAGGACCACAGGCAGGAGCGGATGGTCACCCATTTGCGTCACTCCCGCCGTTTGAGGCCGGCAGCGTGATTGTCACCACGGTCCCCGAACCCGGCATGGAGTCAAACCGCATGAATCCGGCGTGGCTGCTGATTATGTTGAATGAGATGGACAATCCCAGTCCCGTCCCCCCCAGCTCGCGTTTGGTGGTGAAGAAAGGATCTGTTATCCTCTTCAGGTTTTCCGGAGGTATCCCGACCCCTTCATCGGCTATTTTTATTGTCACCATCCCTTCGGTATCATCTCGTCCGGTCTGGATGGACACGCCCCGTTCTTTGCACGGGAGAGCCTGGCAGGCGTTGGTGATCAGGTTTATCATCACCTGTTCCAGCTCCTGGAAATTGCCGTTCACGAGCGGAAGGCCGCCGCCCAGCTTCATGTCGAAATTGCTGGTGGCCCCCTTTATGAAATGCGATGTGAGGTCCACGGCCTTCCTTGCGATATCGTTCACATCCACAGGGCGCCACGGGGCGTTCTCGTCGTATTGCGAGAAATCACGTATCTTCGCGGTGATGGCCTGTATGCGCCTGGAGCCCTCGATGACCCCTTCGAGAAGCCTTGGAATCGTGTCGCGGATCTCGGTGTAATTGACGCCGTGTATGACAAAGTCGCCGTTTTCCCTGTAATAGTCCTCAAGTACCGGCGACACCCCTTTCCAGGCGCTGGAGAGCAACGGCGCGTTGAACATGATGAAATTGTTCGGATTGCTTATTTCATGCGCCACACCGGCCGCCATTATTCCCAGCGACGCCATTTTGTCCGCCACGATCAACTGCTGCTGGTGGATCTTCACCTTCTCTTCCACTTCCTTTTCGCGGGTGATGTCGCGCCCCAGGGCCACATAACCGGTCCATTCAGACGAGTCGCCCAGAAGGGGGCTGACGGAAATTCCGAGGCAGCCCTGCCCGCCGTCCGGACGTATATATTGGAGTTCCTCGTGCCGTATCGCATCGCGGGAGTCGCGGCATTTGGCGACAATTTGCAGAAAACCTTCCCAATCCCACTTAATGCGAAGGTCCAGCACAGGCCTGCCGACCGCCTCCGCCGCGGTCACGCCGAACATCTTTTCGGCCACCACGTTCCATCTTCGGACCACGTCCTCATGGTCAACGCGCACAAGGATGGAAGATATGGACGAGATCATCAGCTCCGCGTCCTCGTACGCCTTCAACAGGGCGGCGGCGGCGTTGATGTAGTCCACCCGGCCGCTGGAGGTGAACCTGACGAGTGGATTGGGATTTTCCGAGGGGAACAGGGCAAGCCGCCTGATCTCCTCCTCGGCGTTTTTCCGCTCCGTGATGTCCTGCAGCATCGCCACGGCCATTTTTGCCTTGCCACCCCCCGGCTCCCTGATGGCGGAAAGCAGCAGGCGGCCCCATATGACGCTTCCCGTCCCTGAAATGTACCTGATCTCAACATGGCCGCAACCGTGCCCGCCAAGCCTGAATTCGGAATACAGCTCCCCGGTCTTTTCTTTGTCCTCCGGATGGGCAAGGCTGGAAAGAGTGCGCCCCATGAGGCTTTCCGCTTCCATCTGGAATATCTCCTGGAAACATGTGTTGGCCTGGTGTATCGTCCCCTCCATGTCCGTCACGGCGATGCCGATGGCCGAGTCCTCGAATATGGCGCGGAACTTCTCCTCGCTCACCGCCACGGCCTCCATCATCCTGTGGCGCTCCATGGCGTGGCGTATCGTCCTGTCCAAAAGCGCCGGGGTCAGCTCCTCCTTCACAAGGTAATCGGCGGCGCCGCACTTGATCGCTTCGATGTCCACATAATCGTTCCCCATGCCGGTGAGGAATATTATCGGAGTCTTGGAGCCGGCCTTGCGCGCCTTTGCCATAAGGTGAAGTCCGTCCTCCGAACCCAGCCTGTAGTCCAGAAGGGCCGTGTCGCGGCGGGTGGAGATGAGAAGGGCCAGCCCCTCTTCGAAATTAGGCGCCCAGCTCACGGAATAATCCCTGGCTCCGGATTCGGCGAGCATGTCGCGGATGAGGACAAAGTCGTCCTCGCTGTCGTCAATCATCAGGATGTCCACACAAGGAGCTTTATTCATGACAGACAATCCAAGTCCCGCGTCAACCGGAGAATTCCGGGCCTGCCGGCTGCCATGGACTGAGGCCCGAACGCGATGAAAGGGGATGCCGGACCAGAATTATTCCGGATTGGAATGGCGTGAATATATTTTCCGCGAAAGGGCTTTTGCGATCTGCCGCCCATTGGTTCTCAATGTCCGTTATCGGCGCCGCCTGTGTCTCATTCGAGGCCATAAACTGTCCTCCCCGGAGCATACCCCGCCCAGTTGCGCACGGATGCGTTTTTTCCACCTGCGCCAATCATACCTTAACATGGATTCTTTATCCACTTTTCCAATCAAATGGGTGTAAACAAACGTTTCCGATGGGATATTTGCGCAGCTTTTATCGAGGTTTGACGATGAGTTCGCCCTGCATGCCGGCCTCCATATGGCCCGGAATGTCGCAGACGAGATTGTAAACCCCTGCCTTGAGTGGCCGGACAGTGAGGGTGACGCTTTTGCCCTGGGGGATGAGCGCTTCCACCCCTAGCGCTCTTAGTTCAAACTCGTGGGGCATTTTTCCGTTGTTTGTGACTTTGAATCTGACAACTTCACCTTCGGTGACCCTGAGCGTTTGCGGGTTAAATTTAAATTCCGACGTTTCCACCTCAATGGTTTTCGACGCCTCCTGGCGGTTTGCCGCAACCGATATCCCGACCTCGATAATAAGCTCCGAACCGTATGCCAGGAAGAAACCGGCCAGTATCCCGATCATGGCTGTTCTGTGTTGCCCCTGAAGTTTTCCCAGGTGAATCAGTTCGCCTATAATATAGAGAATGGAGCCGGAAGCCAGCGTCAGAAAAAGCAATTCAAGCCGTGGGGATGTAAATACCGACCCGGCAATAGTGCCGATAAAGGTTGGAGTTCCTCCAATAAAGCCCACGAGCGCCAGAAACTTCCAATCCACCTTCATCAGCCGCAGCGGGGCGGCGATTCCAAAGCCCTCTGTGGCATTGTGAAGCGCAAAACCTGCTATTAGAATAAAGGCCAGAGAAATCGCCCCGGAGGCGTATTCCTGTCCGATCGCAAGACCTTCACCGAAGTTATGCAGCCCGATGCCGGTTGCGATCATTAATGAGAGGCGTTTTGATTTCACCTCCGGATCGGATTCTTTCGCCAGGCCGATAAATCGCTCCTCGAACAACGTCAGGCCCAATAGACCAGATGAAAAGCCGGCGGCGAGGATCGCCCCCAGGATCAACGATTCGGACAGTCCATCTCCCGATAAATCCGACTTTGCCGTCTCTTCGACCATCTCAAGTGATTTTGAGGCTATCTCGATGAGCAGGAAGATAAGCACCCCCACTGACAGAGAATTAAGCAACGCCTGCATCCTTGGCCGGGTGGTCAGGGCCGCCACGGGAAGTCCGAGAAAGATCGTAAAACCGGCTATGGCTCCAAGCGCCAACAAATGCGTGAAACTCATGAATTCCAAATCCGTTCAAATGTCCAAACAACAGCGAAAGGCCCGTGTCATATATTGGGACCGGTGAGACGTCAAAGCTCGATCACATGTTCAAGGCACTCTTTCAAAAGCGCCGCTATATGCGAGTCTGACAGCGAATAATACGCCAGCTTTCCATCCCGGCGGTGCCTCACAAGCCGCATGCTTCGCAGAAGGCGCAGATGATTGGAGACCGACGTGCGCCCCGCCCCGAGCATGGCGGCCAGGTCGCAAACGCACAATTCCCCGCGGGACAATGCCTGGACTATCCTCAACCTGGTGGGATCGGCCAGCAGGCCGAATGTTTCGGCCATAACCGAAACAACTTCATGGGAAGGCATTCTGGCCCCGATATCCCGCACCGTCTTCCTGTTTACATACAGGACTTCACATTCGTCTTTTACTGGCCTTCGCATATATCCATTATCATATCATCACATGATGACTTGTAATATATTATGTTTCGCGGGGAAATTCAAGAGGCTTTGCATAACAATGTATCCGCGGCAAATTATGGACGATGCCTATCTTTGGACAGGGCGGTGGACGAACAACACGCAACGTTTTTTGTCCAGACCGCGCGGCTACTCCAATAATTTTTTTTAATTTTTTAATTTTATGTTAGCAACAAATAGAAATGTCCGGTTTAGTAGCACATGAATTGTCCGCTTTGTCCATCCGGTGATTTCCGATTAATCCCGGCGTGGCCGCAAGCGGCGGACAGTTACGCCGCAGCCTTCCTTTTCTTTTTGATTTCAA